>JAZOTK010000151.1:0-2175 GCA_045657605.1 Clostridia bacterium | reverse complement strand
TGATGAAGAACTTCGGGGAATAGATAATATTTTGAAAGGAACAAACTTATGAGTAATAAAAAAGTACACAAAACAAGCATAGGCGGACAAGCTGTAATCGAAGGGGTTATGATGAAAGGTCCCAAAGATATTGCTGTTGCTGTAAGAAAAAGTAACGGAGAAATTGTAATCGACAAAAAACCGGTTGCAAGTATTCTTCAGAAAAGCAAATTTTTAAAACTGCCGATTATACGAGGTATCGTTTCCTTTGTGGAATCTATGGTAATAGGCGTGCGTACCCTTATGTTCTCGGCAGAGCTTTACGACCTTGAAGAGGAAGACCCCACCTACAAACCGTCAAAATTTGACCAGTGGCTTGAAAAGGTGTTTAAAAACAAAGATGCCGTTATTTATACATCAGTTGTAATAGCACTCGTGCTGTCAATGGCACTTTTTGTGTTCCTGCCCGCTACAATAACCAAATACACTACCGAATTTATTTCAAACAGCGTGCTGAGAAGTCTTATAGAAGGTGCTACACGTATGATAATTTTTGTACTGTACATCTGGCTTGTTTCCCGTTCAAAGGATATTCAGCGTGTGTTTGAATATCACGGAGCCGAGCATAAAACCATCGCCTGCTACGAACACGGCGAGGAGCTTACTGTTGAGAATGTAAAAAAACATTGCCGTCTGCATCCACGTTGCGGCACAAGTTTCCTGATTGAGGTAATGATAATAAGTGTTATTGTATTCTCATTCCTCTCCTGGGATTCGCTCCCGATAAGAATACTTTCCAAGCTTCTTCTTATGCCTTTTGTTGCAGGAATTGCCTATGAACTTATTAAAATCGCCGGCAGATGCGACAATAAGCTTATACAGATTATAAACAAACCGGGTCTGTGGCTTCAGAAAATTACTACAAAAGAACCCGATGATGAGCAGATAGAAGTTGCAATCCGTTCTATTCTTGAGGTAATTCCCGAAAACAGAGATGATGCAAAATGGTAATAAAAGATATAATTTCCGATGCTTCCGCTAAGCTTTGCGGGGTATCGGAAAATCCGGTCCGCGAAGCCAGGCTTCTTCTGTCTCATGCAACCGGTCTTAGTATGACGGATATTATAATAAAAGAAAACAGCGAAATTGCAGAAAAGTCAGCCGAGAAATTTCAAAGCTTTATTTCTATGCGGCAGCAGTCTATGCCCGTTGCATATATAATTGGCGAAAAAGAGTTTTACGGACTTCCTTTCCGTGTGCGGGAAGGCGTTCTTATCCCCCGTCCTGATACTGAAATTTTAGTAGAGCTTGGGATTAAAAAAGCAAAAAAATCTATACTTGATATATGCACCGGAAGCGGTTGTATTGCAATTGCCACCGCCAAAAACCGACCCGATATTTCGGTCTGCGGTATTGATATAAGCGACACCGCACTTGCCGTAGCAGAGGAAAATAACCGACTTTTGTGTACTGATGTACAGTTCCGTAAATTGGATATATTAAACGATATTCCTGACGAAAGGTACGATACAATACTGTCAAATCCGCCGTATATTACGCGGGAAGAAATGCAAAATCTGATGCCAGATGTAAAAAACTTTGAGCCTGATCTGGCACTGTTCGGCGGTGATGACGGGCTTATATTTTACAGAAGGATATGTGAGATAGCACCTCATATATTGACCCCCGGCGGTCTGCTTGCTTTTGAGCTGGGTTTTTGTCAGTATGAGCCTGTAAAAAAGATAATGGAAGAAAATTTTAAAGATATAGACTTCCTGTGTGATTTATCCGGTATAAAACGTGTTATATACGGATATCTTGCTAAATAAAAAAATATCCGGTAGCTTTTTGCTACCGGATTATTTTTATTAATAAAGACTTATTCCTGCGATTGTTGTTCCTATCTGCTTTAATGCACCTGCTTCATATACGTACAGGTCAATAGCTCTCATCGGTGCATCCATCGAGGTTTTAAGAACTATGGGTCTACCGCTGTTTGGTACTGTAAATTCGGATACGCTTGCATCAACTACCGTATCTTTGCCGCCTGCAAACTGTGAAAGCTGCATTGAATAAGCTGCCATATTAACGTCTTCGCCATAATACAGCGTTTTATCGTCTGCACCGCCAAAGAACTGCAGTCCTGCCGCTGTGGTTGATACTTCGCTTGTCTGCTGTGTTTTTACATCATATACG
>JAZOTK010000150.1:0-8889 GCA_045657605.1 Clostridia bacterium | reverse complement strand
AAAATTACAATAAAAAAACTGATTTTTAATTTTTTTTGTTATATATATATAATTTATTCTTTAAAAAAGATTTTTTTATGTATTATTCTCCATATACTTCTGGTTTTAAAACACCTACGTACGGCAGATTTCTGTATTTTTCATCGTAGTCCAAACCATACCCTACAACAAACTTATTTTCAATTTCAAATCCTGCATATTCAATATCAACAGGAGTTACTCTCGCTTCAGTTTTATTGAGCAGAGAGCATATTCTTACATCAGTTGCACCTCTGTTTTTAAATTCCTCTTTAAGAAGTGCCAGCGTTCTTCCGGTATCAACAATATCTTCTACAATAAGCACTTTTTTTCCTTTGACATCGTTTCTTGTATCGTGGATGATATTAATTATCCCCGTTGAATTCACTCCCGAATAGCTTGATGCTGTCATAAAATCCAATGAAGGATTTGTTTTCAGACATCTAACTAAATCTGCAGAAAAAATGTAGCTTCCTTTAAGAATAGTTACAACGATATAATCATCCTCTCCGAAATCTCTGTCAATCTCTGCTGCAAGCTCTGCCGTTCTTTTGTCAATTTCCTCTTTTGAATACAGTATTTCTGAAACATCCTTATGCATTAGTATTCTCCTCTTTATAAATATTTAAAACTTTTTTATGTGAAAATTTGTTTTTGAAAAAATCGCCTTTTGTAAGACCGAGAATGCATACAACCTCTCCGTCAACCGTTATAAGCGGATAGCTGTTTCTCTCATTTTCAGGAATTTTTTTATCAATAAATATTTTTTTAATTTTTTTAGTCATACCGCCGGCTTTTATTCTGTCGCCGTCACGGCGGCTTCTTATTTCAATCTTCGAATTTTCCGGAAACTCAAAATTCCCGGTTTCATCGGATTTTATATGCCAGCCAAAAAGGGTTATATCGCTGTTTTCATTTATTTCAAACTGATATTCATTCTCCCCTGCGATTGCATCTGAAAATTTCAGGTTGCCGTATGATATATATGCTACTCCGCCGGGAACATCAATCCGCTTTCCTGTAACCGGGTTTTTTATAATATCCCAAATCTTTTTAATATGAATATTTTCGGGCGAAATTCCGTTTTCTTTTGCATACTTTATAATAACCCGTTCAGCCACCGCCTTAGGTAAGGCTTTAAGCTTTTCAATCACAATTCCGTCAGCGGAAACTATGTTTTGTGTGTTTTCATGGGTATATTTTTCCAGAAACTCATCGGTATTCCGCATATTTTCGCTCATATTACACAGAGCGGTTACAATTTCAGGATTAAAGTTTTTTTGCAGATACGGTATAAGCTCCAGCCTTACTTTATTTCTGGTATATATCGATTTAAGGTTTGTGCTGTCCGTCACAAATTCAAGCCCGTTTTCGCGGCAATATTCTTCTATTTCATCTCTTGATATATCAAGAATCGGACGTATTATGTTTTCACGCCTGCAAGGGATTCCGCAAAGTCCCGAGACTCCGCTTCCCCTTATCAGATGCATAAGTACAGTTTCAGCGTTATCATTTTTATTATGTGCTGTTGCTATTTTTGCATTTTTATATTTTCCGCAAAGCTCACCGAAAAATCTGTATCTGACTTCCCGTCCCGCTTCTTCCTCCGATACTGACATTTTCTTGGCTGTCGCCTTTACGTCTTCGTTGTGGAGATGAAACGGCACGCCGAGCTTTTTAGCAAATGTTTCGGCAAATTTCTCATCGCGGATTGCTTCTTCTCCGCGAAGCTGATGATTTACATGACCCGCCACTACCGTAATTCCAAGTTCTTTTGAAAGACATGTTAGAATATGAAGCATAAAAACAGAATCTGCTCCTCCGGAAAGCCCGACTATAACTGTATCGCCTTCTTTTATGAGATTATTTTCTTCAATAAAGCTTCTGACCTTGCGTAATATAAAAATCACCGTCTTTTATTCGTATTTGGTAGTAAGTGTGCGGAATTTCGTAAATTCGCCGCACCACGCCAAATCTATTGTGCCTACTGCACCGTTACGGTGTTTTGCAATAATACATTCGGCTATATTTTTCTTTTCGGTATTCGGGTCGTAGTAATCGGGTCTGTGCAGGAAAATTACCATATCCGCATCCTGCTCTATAGCTCCCGATTCTCGCAGGTCTGAAAGCTGAGGCTTGTGGTCTGTTCTTGTTGCCGCCGCACGGCTGAGCTGTGACAGTGCAAGCACAGGAACACCAAGCTCTTTTGCAAGAACTTTAAGCGAACGCGAAATTTCAGATATTTCCTGCTGTCTGTTATCGTTTCGTTTACTGCCTTGCATAAGCTGCAGATAGTCGACAACTATAAGTCCTAATCCTTTTTCAAGCTGAAGTCTGCGACATTTTGCTCGCATATCGGTTATTGTAAGACCCGGTGTATCGTCAATATACAGCGGTGATTTGGAAAGCTTACCTACAACCGATGCAATTACAGACCAGTCATCATCTCCCAAATCTCCGTTTCGCAGTTTTTCACCGTTTATCATAGCTTCTGACCAGATAATTCTGTTACCGAGCTGTTCTTTTGACATTTCAAGACTGAATACAGCCGTCGGTACAGAAGCCTTAAGAGCCGCATGCTGTGCTATATTAAGAGCAAAGCTTGTCTTACCCATAGCAGGTCGTGCGGCAATTATAACGAGGTCAGACGGATGAAATCCGTTTGTTATCTTATCCAGGTCATCAAATCCAGATGGAACGCCGTGAACCTTTCCTTTGTTCTTAACCGTTTCTTCGAGATTCATAAATGTTTCTGCCAGAACATCCCTGATATGCGAAAAGCCTTTAATTGACCTGTTCTGCAGTATATCATAAATATATTTTTCTGCTGTATCAAGAACAACGCTTACATCTTCCGAGGCATCGTATCCTTCTTTTAAAATAGAATTTGCCGCCCCGATAAGACGTCTTAAAACAGCTTTATCCTGTACAATCTTAATATACGCACCTATATTCTGAGTTGTAGGCGTTACAAGTGCCAACTGTGCAAGATACTGATACCCGCCTATTATTTCAAGATTATTTCCGAGTTCTCTTGAAATAGTTACGCTGTCAACCGCCTCGCCTCTGTTCCAAAGCTCTGTCATAGCACCGTAAATAAGCTTGTTCTGCGGCATATAAAAATCATCAGCCGACAGATTTTCAGCAACAGTTATAAGGCATTCCGGGTCAACAAATATACAGCCGAGTACCGATTGCTCAGCCTCTGCACTGAACGGCATTGTTCGTGCGCTGAAATTCTCTTCCATACCAATCTCCATTCCGCCGTCCTAAAACGGCATAGAAAATTATTTTTGTGCTTCTACCTTAACCTTAAGCTTTGCCGAAACTCCTGTATAAAGCTTTACGGGAATTTCAAATTCTCCTGTAGTCTTTATAGGCTCTGACATAACAAGCTTTTTCTTATCTACAACTAAATGATGTGTCATCTTTAAAGCTTCAACTATTTCAGCTCCTGTTATAGATCCGAAAAGTTTACCATTTTCACCACATTTCGCACCCATCTCTACAGTTACTTCTGCTATCTTTCCTGCCAGCTCCTGTGCTGCTTCAAGCTCTTTCTGTACTCTGTAAGCCGCAGCATCCTTCTGACCTTTCATTTCATTTATTGCACTTTTAGTAGCTTCGGTTGCAAGCTTTTTCGGAAATAAAAAGTTTCTTGCATAACCGTCGCTGACATTTATCATATCGCCTTTTTTGCCCTGACCTTTTACGTCCTGCGTTAAAATTACTTTCATTTCTGTTATTCCTTTCTGTTATCTTCAAAATATTTGTCTATCGCTTCTTTAAGCATACGTTTTGCTTCGTCAAAATCACAGCTAAGCTGTGCACCTGCGACAAGGTTATGTCCGCCGCCGCCAATTGTTTCGAGAATATACTGTACATTTATATTACCTGCCGAACGTCCGCTTATATAAGTTTTTTCGTCTATACTGCACATTGTAAACGATACTGTTATACCTTCTATATTAAGAAGCTCATCTGCCGCCGCCGCGGTTATTCCCTGAATATCACCATAGTTTGATGTTGTATGGGAAATTGCTACACAACCACGGTATATTTCGCTATTTTTTACAATATCTGTTTTAAGTGTATAAACTGTCTTATCATTCTGGAACAGCATTCTTATATTCATCGGGTCAATACCCTTTCTTCTCAGATATGCTGCCGCTTCAAATGTTCTTACGCCCGTTTTGAAGGTAAAGCTCTTTGTATCAAGCTCAATACCTGCATAAAGTGCTTCCGCTACAAGCGAATTGATGCTTGCACCGTCATTGATATACTGTAACAGCTCCGTTACCATTTCACTTGCCGAAGATGCTGATGCCTCGTGATATGAAAGCGATGTGTTTTCAATGAATTCTGCACTTTTTCTATGATGGTCTATAACAACTATATTATCAGTTTTTGTGAGCAGTTCGGGTTCTTCAGTTATAGAAGGACGGAATACGTCAACCACTATAACAAGAGTCTGCGGTGTGGTCATAGCAACCGCTTCAGGGCCGCTTATTATACGGTTTCTATATTGCTCGCTTTCTCTGAATTTAGATACCATTTTATTGGTATATGCGTTTGGTGTGTTTACTACAATATACACCGGTTTATTCTCGTATATAGCCGCCGAACACATTCCTGCCGCCGCTCCGAAACAGTCGAGGTCTGCATTTCTGTGTCCCATAATAATCACTTTATCAGCCTGAGTGATAAGCTGTTTTAAAGCAAACGCCATAACCCTTGTTTTTACTCTTGTATATTTCTCAAGCTCTTTACTGCTACCCCCAAAATATGAGAATTTATCGGGATCTTTGATAACTACCTGGTCACCGCCTCTACCGAGTGCCATTTCAATGGAATTACGCGAGAAAACATCGCAGTCCGAAAGGTTTTTCCCTTCTACACCGATACCTATGCTGACAGTAACCGGAATTTTATTTCCCATATTAAGTTCTTTAACTTTTTCAAGTACATCGAATTTCTTTTCAATATTATCTTTCAGATAACGGCTTTCAAATATAACGAAATATTTATCACGTTCTATTTTTTTAAGTATACCGCTACTCGAATTTGCCCAGTCAGTAATAATTTTCTCAATATTACCGAAAAGCATAGATTTTGCTGTATCGGGCGTATTCTGCACTACTTCTTCATAGTTATCTATTATAACGGAACATACAACGGGTCTGCTGCCGTTGTAAAGTTCTTTCAGCTCTATAAAATCAGTTTCATCAAGCCAGTACATAATTACAAGAACATCACCGGCTTCAGAACGTACTACGTTTGATAATACCTTATACTGTCTGCCTCCACGTAATACCTTAACGCCTTCTTTTTCCGCCTCAACAAAGGCGTCCATTGTAACAGGCTCATCAGAAATATCATTTATTGTCATATCAAAGCCTTCCGGACTGAACGCATCTGCGAAAGACTCGTTATACCATATCAGATTTCCGCTGAGCTGGAATATTGACAGAGGTATCGGCATACTGAGGAGAGAATCCTTTGATGTCGAATCTGTATGGAAAGACAGTTTCTGCATATATTCCAGCATATCCTTTTCACGTCTGGATTCGTGAATAAAGCTGAACACTGTAATTGCAAGCCATACAGCAACCCCTATTACTGTAACTATAATACTGCTGTTTACTACCAGCGGCAGCACGGCTAATAAAAATATAACTATAAGATAAACGGATGTATTAGAATCAAACATTTTTGAAAACGGTTTGTTATTCACTTTAATCCGCCTCCCTTCAAGTATAAATATATAAATGTATATATAATCTATTATACAACAAAACACTACCTGTAGTCAAGTGTTATTTTTCTTATCCCATATTTACTTCTGCCTATATTTTTGTTACTGCAGAGGATACTATTCTTTTCCTTCCGAAAGATTCAAAATCTATATCCAGCACAGTCATACCGGTAGCTTCTGCAACTTCGGCAATTTTGCCTTTGCCGAATTTTTTATGCTCTACCATATCCCCGACCGCAAAGCTGCCTTTGGGTTCGGTAAATAACGGCGATTTTACCGTCATTCTTGCCGCTGCTGCCGAAAAATCCGGTTTTCTTTGTTCGGGTTTTGCTATTGGTTTTATAGGTTTGGGGATATTTCTCTGATATTCAAGCAACTCTTCGGGTATTTCTTCCAGAAACCTTGACGGTCTTTCAAACTGAGTTTTTCCATACATCATACGCTTTGCAGCATGAGATATAAACAGTTTTTCCTTAGCTCTTGTTATGGCAACATAAAAAAGTCTGCGTTCTTCCTCAAGCTCCTCGTCGTCCTCGCAGTATGGGTCAACTTTCGGGAAAAGTCCTTCCTCAAGTCCTGTAAGAAATACAGTAGGAAATTCAAGACCTTTTGCCGCGTGCATTGTCATAAGCACAACACAGTCTGTTTCCTCATCGGACACATCGGTGTCTGTAATAAGTGACGTATATGCGAGAAAATCTTCCATAGTTTCCGCTTCGCCCTTTTTTTCAAGCTCTGCCGCAACGCCGATGAGTTCTTTCATATTTTCATCTCTTGTCAGCGCTTCTATCTCGCCTTCTTTTTTATATTCCTCCATAAGTCCTGTTTCTTCAATAATAAGCTCAATTGCTTTTGAAGGAACATTTTCTCCGCTTATTTCCGAAAGCTTTTTCATCAGATTTCCGAAATCTTCAAGCTTGCCCGCCGCACGTGATACCTCGCTAAATTCTCCGGCATTTATCACATCAAGAACGCTTCTTCCGCTTTCTTCGGCAATCGTTTCAAGCTTTTCCACTGTGCTGTCGCCTATGCCTCTTTTTGGCATATTTATTACACGTTTAAGGCTTATATTATCTGACGGGTTTACAATAAGACGAAGGTATGCCATTACGTCTTTTATTTCTTTACGTTCATAGAACCGCAGTCCGCCGATTATTTTATATGGCAAGCCCTCTCTTACCAGAGTATCTTCTATTACACGGGACTGAGAGTGTGTTCTGTATAAAAATGCAAAATCTGACAGCCCGGCATTTTCACTGCGGGTAAGTTTTTTAATCTGAGCTACAGCATTTACAGCCTCATCTCTGTCATCACGTGCAAGATACAGCTGTATCTTATCTCCGCCTTCCTGAGCTGTCCACAACTTTTTACCCTTACGTCCCTGGTTGTTTTCTATAACTTTATTTGCCGCATCAAGGATTATTTGTGTCGAGCGATAATTCTGTTCCAGTTTTATAACCCTACAGCCGTCATACTGATTTTCAAAATCTATTATATTCTGAATATCAGCGCCTCTCCAGCCATAAATTGACTGGTCATCATCGCCTACTACACAAAGATTTTTATTTACCGAAGCAAGCAGTGAAATAAGCCTGTACTGTGCCATATTCGTATCCTGATACTCGTCAACCAGAATATATCTGAACTTATTTGACAAATACTCCCGCACTTCCGTATCGGTTTCAAGAAGCTTTACGGTAAGTCTTATAATATCATCAAAATCAAGTGCGTTGTATTCCTTCAGTTTTCTCTGATAATATCTGTAAATTTCACCTATATTACGGTTTTTAAAATCGGTATATGTATCCAGATAATCCTCAGGTGTCATCAGTTTATCCTTCGCTCTGCCTATGGCATGCATAACCTCAAAAGGGGGGTATTCCTTTTCATTTACACCCATTGCCGAAAGACAGGTTTTTATCAGCGTTTTCTGGTCTGCTGTATCATATATTACAAAGTTTTTATCATATCCTTCTATTTTTTCAATATTCCTGCGCAAAATACGGACACATACAGAATGGAAAGTTCCTATCCACATATCTTCCGCACCGCCGTTTGTAGCCGCAGAAATACGTTCTCTCATTTCATTTGCCGCTTTATTGGTAAATGTGAACGCAAGGACGTTATACGGTCTTACCGGATTTTTTCTTATAACGCTTGCGATATAATCATCCGGTGACATTTTCTCGTCAGCAAACGCCTGCATATATGCTATTGTGTTTTCATCAACACCTGCCGGCAAAGAATTAAAATCCTCGTAAGCACTGCCGTATTTAAGCATATATGAAATCTTATTTACAACCGTTGTTGTTTTTCCGCTACCGGCTCCCGCCAGTATAAGCATTGCACCTTCCGAATTAAAAACGGCTTCTCTCTGCGGGGCGTTAAGCTTACCATATTCTATTTCCAGAAGCTGTTTTTTCAGTTGGTTAAATTTATCTAACATTATTTATCCTTTCCTTAAGCAAATGTCCACTGATTGATGTTGCTGTATTCATAATCAATATCACCCGGAACAACATTGCTCAGCACAGTGTTATTATACAATATTTTTCTGCTTGCAAAATACAGCGGCAAGTGAGGCATATCCTGCATAAATAACTCCTGCAGTCTTATAAATGCATCTTTTCGGGCTGCTGTATCCTGCACTGTTTTTATTCTATATAATGTATCGTCCATTTCCTGCGAGCTGTAACCGCCGAGGTTAAGTGTTCCGCCTGTTTGCAGAAGCGGTGACGGGTCGCCGCTAAGACCCATATGAGTTTCACACAGTACCATATCATAGTTACCCGAAAATGCGGCTGACTTATACTCATCATAGCCTTTTTCCACTACATTTACGGATATTCCGTACATAAGCAATGTAGATTTAATATATTCACCTACTATATTTCTGACAGAGTTATCAGAGCAGATGAGCAGATTGAAACCAAGCGCATAGCTGTTGCCGTCAATTTCTTTTATGCGTAGACCGTTTCTATTCATTTCATAGCCCGCCGCCACAAGCTCATCTTTAATATTTTCCTGATTTTCAGTCTCAAAAGCGGTAGCATATACCGCCGACGGATTTATAGGCGAACTGCTCAGCACAGAGTATTCCGGTAATAAATCTGTAT
>JAZOTK010000149.1:0-19917 GCA_045657605.1 Clostridia bacterium | reverse complement strand
CCACCACCGAAATTATCGGTTTTAAGGTCAGCCAGCGGCAGTTTCTTCATAACCTCACGGGTTTTTTCCTGCTGAGCTTTAACAGCTGAATCATCACATTCTTCGGTTATATCCTCAAGTAATGCCATAAGGTTTTTACCTTTTTCGGTTACTGCATTGAAATACATATCGGTTTCGGTTTTGTGACATACGATATCTCCTTCGGGAGCTGATGCATCAATACCAAAGCTCTGGCAGAAACAGGTTTCAACCGGTCTTGTACAAGCCAGGGAAACTATAATTCCGTGCTCACGTCTGTTTGCATAATAGCTGTCACAGGGGTCTGTGAGAAATACTCTGTCTAAAACTTCAAAGCTTTTTACGTCACAGGCACGAACACCGAAAACTACAAAATCTTCTTTTGCAGTTCTTGTGTCGATAACTTCGATTTCTTTGCCGGTTACTTTAAATTCCATCATATTTTCAATCTGAGGGAAGAAAAAGTCTTTGGGACTGCGAACAGTATTCAGGTCGTTGCTCATACTAAGTCCGTCTTCCCATTTTTTAAAGTCAGCACCGTTTTCTCCGTCTACGGGGATATAAAGCTGCATAGAATCTGCAATTTTTGCAAAAACTTCACTAAGAGAAGATAAAGAACATTTACGCATTGTCAGTCTCTCCTTTCGCTACAGCATCACAGGGCTCAATATCGCCGAGTGTATAGTCTACCAGCGGAGCGCGGCTTCCTGCTTCTTCTCCTGCCTGATATTCACCGTAGAAAGTATTTATATCTTTGATTAATTTTCTGTTCAGCAGGTGAAGCGGGATATTCTGAGGACATACTCTTGAACATTCGCCACAGTCTGTACAACGTCCGGCAACGTGGAAAGCACGTATAATATGGAACATTTTTTCTTCAAAGCTGTTTGCCGCTGCTTTGTTTTCAAGCGAAGAATCCGGATTGCCGAATACGCACTTTTCACAAGTGCAGGCAGGACATACATCACGGCAGGCATTACATCTGATACAACGTGAAAGCTCATTCTGCCAGAAAGCAAAACGCTCGTCTTCTGTCATTTTTTCAAGCTTTTCAACTTCATCAAAACGATTGCAGTCTAAAACTTCGCCCTCATCGCCTAAAAGCTCGTCATAAGCTACGTGCTTTTTGCTTTTGCATACTACGCAACGCTCAGCGAGAACAGAGGCAGTATCAATCTTTTTATCTCCGTCATAGAGAGTTTTTACAGTCATACCGTCATCTGCGAAATCAATTCCGATAATACCGTCACCGGCAAGTTCTTTTACTTTAGAGATATCAGCCATACCTTCGCAGGGTATACCTATCGCATACACCTTTTCTCTGTCAAAACGGTGTTCTGTCAGAAGCTGGTTAAAGCTGTAGGTGTCGCAGGGTTTTAAAAATACAAGTATTTTTCCTTCCTCGCTGCGAGTCTCTTTTATTAAATATTTAGAAAAGTTTATGCCGCAAAAATCATTGAAAACGAAATCGGATTTAAGGTCGTCTGCTGTTTTGAAAACAAAGGGAGTTACATCATAGGCAAACTCACCGTTTTTCCAGCCGAGGACGCGGGTTACAGTGCCGTTTTCAAGAAGCTCGCAGGCTTTTGAAATAAGAGTATCGGCAGTTATTTTTTGCATCTTAAATCCTCCAATCTTTTGTTTTCTCCGAGTGCTGCAACGGCTTCGGTAAATTCGTTCATTGTTGCGGCAAATTTTGCACCTTCGGCAGCGGATACCCATTCAACACGGGTACGCTCTTTTTCGATTCCGAGGTAGTTCAGCATTGAGAACAGCAGAGCCATTCTTCTTCTTGTATAGTAGTTACCTGATGTGTAATGGCAGTCGCCGGGGTGACATCCGCAGAGAATTACTCCGTCAGCGCCTCTCTGGAAGGCACGGAGAATAAACATAGGATTTACACGGCACGAACAGGGAACTTTTATAATTTTTACATTTTCGGGATAAGCGAGACGGTTGTTTCCTGCCAGATCCGCACCCGCATAAGAACACCAGTTGCAGCAGAATGCTACAATCAGCGGTTTATATTCACCGTTTATTTGCATATCGCATCCACCTCCGCAATTATTTGTGAGCTTGCAAAGCCTCTAAGGTCCATAGCACCTGAGGGACAAGCCACAGTACAGGCACCGCAACCCTGACATACAGCTTCGTTAACCGAAGCAACTCTACGAATCTGAGTAGTTCTGTCGGGCATACGGAATTCTTTGTCAATATAAGTGATAGCACCGTAAGGACATACACGTTCACAGGAAGAACAGCCGTTACACATCATCTCATTTGAATTAGCAATACAGGGGTTACCTGTAAGCTTATCTTTTGCAAGCAGACCGATAACCTTAGCGGCAGCGGCACTTGCCTGAGATACAGTTTCGGGGATATCCTTCGGACCCTGACAGGTACCGGAGAGGAACACACCGGCTGTAGGACTTTCTACAGGACGAAGTTTTGGATGAGCTTCTGTGAAGAAGTCGTTTGTATCCATACTTGCTGTAAGCATTGTTGCAAGAGGTCGGGCGGATTTGTCGGGTTCGATTGCAGCAGCAAGAACCACCAGGTCAGCCGCAATGTGAAGCTGTTTGTTTGCAAGCATATCAGATGCCTGTACCATCAGCTTATCACCTTCGGGAGAAACCTTACCAACCATACCTTTTATATAATGTACGCCATATTCTTCAACCGCACGGCGGTAGAATTCATCAAAGCTCTTACCGGGAGTACGTACATCAATATAGAATACGTAAACATCGGTATCGGGATATTTATCTCTTGTGAGCATAGCGTGTTTTGCTGTGTACATACAGCAGATTTTTGAACAGTATTCTTTGCCTTTTTCAGCACAAGCAGAACAACGTGAGCCTACACACTGCACAAAAACTATAGTGTGAGGGTGCTTACCGTCTGAAGGACGTACCAGTTTGCCGGCAGAAGGTCCTGCGGCGTTGGTAAGACGCTCAAATTCCAGCGATGTTATTACATCGGGAGACTGGTTGTAAGCAAACTCATCGAATTTATCCATGCTTATGGGATTAAATCCGGTAGCGGCTACGATTGCACCGTATTTTTCTTCGATTATCTCGTCTTTCTGAGTATAGTCGATAGCTCCTGCTGTACAAACCTTAGCACAAACACCGCATTTGCCGTTTTTCAGCATATTACAGTGAGCGGCGTCAATAGTTGCCACCTTCGGTACTGCCTGAGCAAAAGGAATATATATTGCACGTCTGTTATCCATTCCGAGGTTAAACTCGTTAGGAACTTTTTTCATAGGACATTTTTCGGTACAAAGACCGCAACCTGTACATTTGGTTTCGTCTACATAACGTGCTTTTTTTCTGATTTTAACATCAAAATTACCTACAAACCCGCTAACTTCTTCTACCTCACTGTATGAGAAAATACGGATATTTTCGTTCTGTGCCACGTCAACCATTTTAGGTGTAAGAATACATGCCGCACAGTCGAGAGTGGGGAAGGTTTTATCGAGCTGAGCCATTTTACCGCCGATTGTAGGTTTGGTTTCAACAATATCAACGGGGAAACCGGCATCTGCAATATCAAGAGCAGTCTGAATACCTGCAATACCGCCACCGATTACGAGGGCTCTTTTTGTTACGGGACTTTCGCCGGGAGTAAGAGGAGCGTTAAGATTTACTTTAGCTACAGCCGCTTTTCCCAGGATAATAGCTTTTTCTGTTCCCGTAATCATATCTTTGTGTACCCATGAACATTGCTCACGGATGTTTGCGATTTCAACCATATAAGGGTTGAGTCCTGCCGCAGCGGCAGTTTTGCGGAATGTTGCCTCGTGCATACGGGGTGAGCATGAGCAGACAACTATTCCGGTAAGATTGTGTTCTTTAACAGCGTCTTTTATAATATCCTGACCTGCCTGTGAACACATATATTGATAGTTTGTGGAAAAGACAACACCGGGCTCAGCTTTAAGAGCATCGGAAACTGCCTGTACATCCACAGTGCCGGCTATGTTAGTACCACACCAGCACACGAAAACGCCTATTCTTTGCATCTTGTCTTTTCCTCCTTATTTACTGTATTTTCTAAACGCACTTACGATAGCCTGCTGTGGCATATCCTCGTCTAAAAGCTCGGGGATACTGTTTGCACTGAGGTGATTTGCACCCTGTTTGCGGATAACTGCAAGGCGTACTGCTTCAACGAGCTTTGCGGGCTCAACGCCGCGGGGACATCTGTCAACACAGGCGAAGCAGGTAAGGCACTGATAGAGTGAGTCTGAACCAAGAAGCGGCTCTATATCGCCGGATTCTACCATATATACAAACTGATGAGGATGATATTCCATTTCATCGTATGCCGGGCAGGTGCCTGAACATTTACCGCAACGCATACATTTTTTCGGATTAACTCCGCTTATACGGATAATTTCATCTCTGATATTTTCGTTATTCATTGCCATCCTCCTTTATACCAAAGGCTTCAGCCATAAGCTCTGTGATATATACAACGGGAATATTACTTCCGTTTTTAATTAAATTATAACGGCAGAGAGGACAAGCTGTCACGATTATATCTGCACCGTGATTTATCGCACTGTCGGTCACTTTTGCACTTCTTGCCTTTGCGGAATCCTGATTTTCAAGAGCTATATATCCGCCGCAACATTCATTTCGTGCAGGATATATTACAGGCTCGCCACCCAGCGCGCGGATTAAATCTTCCATTATAGAAGGATTTTCAGGGTCGTCCATCTGCATTACGTTTCCGGGACGGAGCAGGAGACAGCCGTAATATGCGGCGATTTTCTTTCCTGCAAGGGGATTTGTGGTTTTTTCTTTTACCTTATCAAAACCGACTACGTCACGGAGAAGCTCTAAATAATGAAGAACTTTTGTGGTTCCACCGTAAGCATTTTCTTCGCCCATGTAATTATTTACCTTTGATGCAAATTCAGCATCGGTTGTAAATGCATGGTTTGTCTGTTTGATTACATTATGACAGGCAGAGCAGACCGTTGTAAGAATCTGATTTTTCTTTTCGGCATCCGCCAGCGTACGTATTGAAGAAAGCTTTGTAGCTATCTCATCACGGGCCGTCGTGAAAACGCCTCCGCAGCACTGCCAGTTTTCGGGTTCTTCAAGAGTGATACCCAAAATTTCGCAGCAACTACGGGCATATTTATCTAAATCCTTGGCTTTTGTACGGAGTGTACAGCCGGGGAAATAGGTTACCTTCATTTATGTTACCTCCAATCATACCATCTGTTCGGGATGGAATACTTCATCAAACTTTTCTGCTGTTAAGAATCCCAGCTCTACGCAGGCTTCTTTAAGCGAGATATTATCTTTAAATGCCTTTTTCGCTGTCTTTGCTGCATTTTCGTATCCGATATAAGGATTGAGTGCAGTAACAAGCATAAGCGAATTGTGCAGATTGTGATGCATTTTTTCTTTGTTAGCTTTAATTCCTACAGCACAGTTTTTGTTGAAGGATAAAATTGCTTCGCTGAGCAATCTTGCGGACTGCAGGAAATTATAAATACAAACCGGCATAAATACGTTAAGCTCAAAGTTACCCTGAGAAGCCGCCATAGATACTGCAACATCATTACCCATTACCTGAACGGCAACCATAGTAACAGCTTCACACTGTGTAGGATTAACTTTACCGGGCATTATTGATGAGCCGGGTTCGTTTTCGGGAATGAATATTTCGCCGAGACCGTCTCTGGGACCGCTTGCCAGCCAGCGAACGTCGTTAGCGATTTTCATCATATCACAAGCAAGAGCTTTTATTGCACCGTGAGCAAATACCAGTTCGTCCTTTGAAGTAAGAGAATGGAATTTGTTGGATGCTGTAACAAAAGATTTGCCGGTAAGCTGTGTTACTTCTTCAGCTACAACCTTGCCGAAATCTTTGGGAGCATTAAGTCCTGTACCTACGGCAGTACCGCCCAGAGCAAGCTCACGAAGCGGATTTATAGCTAATTTTATAAGCTCAACGTCACGTTCAAGGCTTGAACGCCAGCCGCTGATTTCCTGAGAAAATGTTATGGGAGTTGCATCCTGAAGATGTGTTCTGCCGCTCTTTACGATACCTTCGTTTTCAGCTTCAAGACGTTTGAAAGTTTCGATAAGTGTTTCACAAGCGGGCAGGAGACGGTCTTCAAGCATAAGAACTGCAGCTATATGCATAGCGGTAGGGAATGTATCGTTTGAAGACTGACTCATATTTACATCGTCATTCGGATGCAGAACTTTAGTTCCGGCAATCTGATTTCCTCTGTTTGCAATAACCTCGTTTGTATTCATGTTTGACTGAGTACCTGACCCTGTCTGCCATACAACAAGAGGGAAATTGTCGTTTAAAGTGCCGCTGATAATTTCATCACAGGCTTTTTGTATAGCGCTGAGTTTTTCAGCCGTCATTTTTTCGGGACGGAGCTTTGCATTTGCCTGAGCTGCGGCTTTTTTAAGTATGCCGAAAGCGTGGATTATTTCGCGGGGCATAGTTTCAATATTAACGCCTATTTCAAAATTTTCGTGACTTCTCTGAGTCTGGGCACCCCAAAGCTTATCGGCAGGAACCTTAATTTCACCCATAGAATCGTGTTCAATACGGTATTCCATTTTTTCTTCCTCCTATATATTTATGTCGCGTATTATTGCTTTAAGTTGTTCGGCACTGTTGTGGAGACGAGCGATTTCATCATCGTTTAACGGCAGATTAACCATACTGCGGATTCCGTTTTCGCCTACAACGCTGAGAGTGCTCAGACATACATCGTCAATGCCGTATTCACCGTGCATCATAGTAGATACAGTCATTGTGCTGTCAATACCGCTGAGTATGCTCTTACAGATATGACATACCGATACTGAAACGGCGTAGAAGGTAGAACCTTTTCTTCTTATAACCTTACCGCCGGATTTACGTACATAATCTTCGACTTCCGCATAATCAAGAGGAGGAAGAATGTTACCTGATGTTGAGAATGATTTGTGACATTCTTCAATCGGAATGTTTGATACGTTTGCAAGAGACCAGGGAGTAAATGAAGAATCACCGTGTTCACCGAGAACGTATGCGTGAACATTGCTCTGGCTGATTGAAAAATATTCCGACAGTCTTGCACGGAGACGTGCTGTGTCAAGAAGTGTACCTGAACCTATAATACGGTTTTCGGGAATATCGGAACATTTGCAGAATACATAAGTAAGAATATCAACCGGATTACTTACAAGCAGATAAACTGCATCAGGTGCGTATCTTGTGATATCCGGAATAATGCCTTTAAGTACATCAACATTAGTCTGAGCGAGCTCAAGACGTGACTGACCGGCTTTTCTTGGAATACCTGAAGTTATAATTACAATATCAGAGCCTTTCGCATCTTCGTAAGATCCTGCATAAACTGAGCAGGGGTTGCAGAAAGGAAGTCCCTGTCTGATGTCAAGAGCTTCTCCGAGAGCCTTTTCCTTGTTGATGTCAATCAGAACAATTTCTGATGACAGCCCGGAAATAGTTAAAGTGTAAGCGATTGTAGAGCCGACGCTTCCGCTGCCGATAATAGTGATTTTGTTCATTTTCATAACTCCTTTTAAATATGTTTAAAATTTTTAATACATGTCATTTTTCAGAAAATGGATATAAAGATTGTTATTTTTTTAACACACAAAAACAAAAAACACGCCACCGATACTTCCGTCCGGTATAAAAACTGCGAAAAATATATAAGTCTGAAGTGAGGGGACAGACAGATATACTTCGGGCAGCAGTCTGAATGAACGGATATCCGCAGTCTGTATATTCTGTATATATTGCAGTATTAAAACTGAAAAATGCAAATTATATAATATACTACATTATTATTATAACAGAAAGTTATTTAAAAATCAAGTCTTTTGAATAAAAAAAGGTAATTTATATAGTAATAAACAAAAAAAAACGAGTAATCGGAAAAATATAGGTGAAAATGTAAAAAAATAAAATGAAAAATTGTAATATAAATAAAAAATTATGCATTTTTACTAAAGTTTAAGTTTTGATTTTATTTGTGAAAAAATAAAGTTGACAAACAGCCCTCCAGTTGATATAATATAATATTGTAGATTACAATAACGGAGGAATGAAAAATGACAGAACTGATACAGGGCGGAGTTTATCTCATAGACGGTAAAACCGTAATACCGGCAGGTGCAGGTGCCGCTGAGGAGATAAAAAGCAGATTCGGAAAAGATACGGAAAATGCGGCCTGCGGAACAATGGCGGATAAAATACTTAAAAGCCATAACACTTCCGGAGATGATAAGAAGCTTAAAATTAAATTTGATGCTATGGCATCTCACGATATAACATACGTAGGAGTTATCCAGACGGCAAGAGCCAGCGGACTGGACAAGTTCCCGATTCCGTATGTACTTACAAACTGTCACAACAGCCTTTGTGCGGTCGGCGGAACAATAAATGAAGACGACCATATGTTTGGTCTTTCTGCCGCTAAAAAATACGGCGGTATATACGTTCCTGCACACCAGGCGGTAATTCACCAATATATGAGAGAAGAATTTGCCGGTTGCGGTAAAATGATACTGGGATCTGACAGCCATACCAGATACGGTGCTATGGGTACAATGGCAATCGGTGAAGGCGGACCGGAACTTGTAAAACAGCTTCTTGAAAAAACCTATGATATAGATTATCCCGATGTTGTATGTGTTGTGCTGGAAAATGCTCCTGTTCCGGGTGTAGGACCTCAGGATATAGCACTGGCGATTATCGGTGCGGTATTTAAAAACGGGTTTGTTAAAAATAAGGTTATGGAATTTGTCGGCGACGGCGTTCGCAATCTCAGTATGGATTACCGTATCGGTGTTGATGTTATGACAACGGAAACAACCTGTCTGTCATCTGTATGGACAACTGATGAGAAAACAAAAGAATTTTTTGATATACACGGCAGAAGCGGTGAGTACTGTGAAATGCAGCCGGACAGCATAGCTTATTATGCAGGTGCTATCAAAGTTGACCTGTCTAAAATTCGTCCTATGATAGCTATGCCTTTCCACCCCAGCAATACCTATACAATAGAAGAAGTGGTGAAAAATCCCGGTGATATTCTGCGTGAAGTGGAAAAGGCAGCGGCAGCTCAGCTTGAAGCTCCCGGTATAAACTATAAATTGACAGATAAAATACGTGACGGTAAGCTTTATGTTGACCAGGGCGTAATTGCAGGCTGTGCCGGCGGTGGATTTGAAAACCTCTGTGCGGCGGCTGATATTCTGGCAAATGCAAGCATAGGCAACGATGAGTTTGCACTCAGTGCATATCCATCCAGCCAGCCTGTTTATATGGAACTTATCAGAAACGGTGCAATCGCAAAGCTGATGGCGGCAGGAACAACTGTACGTACAGCCTTCTGCGGTCCTTGCTTCGGTGCGGGAGATGTTCCGTCAAATAATGCACTCAGCATAAGACATTCTACAAGAAACTTCCCCAACAGAGAAGGCTCAAAACCCGGTCAGGGACAGATTTCGTCAGTAGCGCTTATGGACGCTCGTTCAATAGCGGCAACAGCGGCAAACGGAGGAAGACTTACTCCGGCGACAGACCTGGATATTACCTATACAAATCCCAAATATAAATTTGATGATACAGTATATAAAAACAGAGTATACAAAGGCTATGGCAACCCTGATAAAACAGCAGAATTAAAGTTCGGTCCCAATATTGCCGACTGGCCGAAAATGGGTGCACTTACAGATAATCTGATGCTTAAGATAGTATCCGTAATAACCGATCCCGTAACCACAACAGACGAACTGATTCCTTCGGGAGAAACATCTTCATACCGTTCAAATCCGCTCAAGCTTGCAGAGTTTACGCTTTCAAGAAAAGACCCGTCATACGTTGAAAAGGCAAAAAGCGTACAAAACATTGAAAATCTTCGTCGAGAAGGAAAAGACCCGACAGTTTGCGAGGAGTTTAAAGCGGCAGCGGATAAAATGAAGCAGGGTTGCCCGACAGCAGATTTTTCAAATACATCGGTAGGAAGTGCCATATTTGCAGTAAAACCCGGTGACGGTTCCGCAAGAGAACAGGCGGCTTCGTGTCAGAAGGTGCTGGGGGGATTTGCGAATATAGCTAATGAATATGCAACAAAGAGATACAGAAGCAACCTTATTAACTGGGGTATGTTGCCGTTTATAATAGAAAAGGGGGAGCTTCCCTTTGAAAATGGTGAATATGTATTTGTTGAGAATATAAGAGATGCGGTTGAAAATAAAAAAGATACCGTGAAGGCGTATGCACTTACAAGCGGAAAAGCTTTTGAGCTGAAGCTGTCCGACCTTACGGATGATGAGAGAAGCATAATCCTTGCCGGATGTCTGATAAACTATTATGCAAAATAATAAATCTGTGCAAAACCCCATTAAAAGGCGGTTTTGCACGGCTTTTTACAAAAAAATAAAAAAATTTTAAAAAAATTCAAAAAAAGACTTGATAATTTGTAATATTTATGTTATACTATATAGGTATGATAAAAATATTTCCGTAAGGAATGAAATAACAGGAGGGTACAAAATGGAAACAGCAAAAATTATTGTAGGTGTAATACATATACTCCTTTCAATTGCGATTATTGCTTTAATTCTTTTACAGTCAGGTAAACAGGCAGGTTTATCAGGTGCTATCGGTGGTGCCGCAGAATCATTCTTCGGTAAAAACAAGAGCAGAACAATGGATGCTATGCTGGTAAGATTTACAAGAATCTGTGCTATAGGATTTTTGATTACATCATTATTCCTTGCATACGGCGATACATTGGTAAAAGATACTGCTCCCATAGCAGAAACTGAAATTGCTCCCGTTGAAGGCGACATCGTTCCTGTAGAAGGTGACGTTGTTCCTGTCGAAGGTGAAGTTGTTCCCGTCGAAGGAGAAACAGCTCCTGCAGCTGAATAATTGAATATTAAAAACACCGGTGTATATTATTATTCCGGTGTTTTTTTTAGAAATGAAAATACAAAGGAGATGTAACAATGAAAACAAATTCACAGGAAAAATTAGGTGCAAAACATTATGTGCTGGGACTTCAGCATCTGTTTGCAATGTTCGGTGCTACGGTACTTGTTCCGGCTCTTACGGGACTTGACCCGTCAATCGCGCTATTGGCAGCAGGGCTCGGAACACTGCTGTTCCATTGGATAACAGGCTTTGAGGTGCCTGTGTTCCTCGGCTCGAGCTTTGCGTTTATCGGTGTAATTCAGATGGTGCTTGACGGAAATCCGGCAGCAAATCTGCCAAAACTCCAGGGCGGTATAATAGCAGCAGGTCTTGTATATGTTGTAATAGCGGCAATAATTTACTTTATCGGTGTTGAACGAATTAAAAAACTGTTCCCGACAGTAGTTACAGCTCCTGTTATTATAGTAATAGGTCTGAATCTCAGCCCCACAGCTATTGCAAATGCACAGCAGTGCTGGCCTATAGCAATTATTGTAATTGTAACAGTTATTGTAACAATGTGCTTTACAAAAGGATTTTTCAAACTTGTACCTGTTCTAATTGGTCTGGTTGTAGGATACATAGCTACACTCATTTTTGATTTAACAGGTCTCACAGCATCTATGGGGATTATGGGCAGTGACGGTCAGGCAATACAGAAATTTATAGATTTTAATGTAATAAAAGAAGCAAGCTGGCTTATAGATTTCACAAAATTCAAATTACCGGTATTTGATATTAATGCAATAAGTATGGTAGCTCCCATAGCTCTTGTTACATTTATGGAACATATCGGTGACGTTACACTTAACGGTAGTGTTGTAGGTAAAAACTTCCTTGAAAAACCCGGTCTGCACAGAACACTTTTAGGTGACGGTCTTGCAACTTCTCTTGCAGGTCTTATGGGTGCTCCGGCAAACACAACTTACGGTGAAAATACAGGCGTTCTGGCAGTTACAAAAATGTATGATCCGAGAGTTCTCAGAATAGCGGCAGTATTTGCAATTATCCTTGGTCTCATAGGCAAAGGCGGAGCTATTCTTCAGACAATTCCTGTTCCTGTAATGGGCGGTGTAAGTATAATTCTGTTCGGTATGATAGCAAGCGTAGGTCTCAGAAGTCTTTCTGAAGCAAAGCTTGATTTCGGTCACAGCAGAAATCTTATTATAATAGCTCTTGTGCTGGTGTTCGGTCTTGGACTGGGTTCGGTACAGATTACAGACAGCATATCACTGTCGGGACTTTTCGTAGCAACAGTAATAGGCGTTGTAGCAAACCTCATACTTCCTAAAGAGGTGTAACACAAAAATAATCTTCGCATATCACCGATTTTTGCTCGGGGCAGTACCTTTGTACGGCACCGCTCGCTTCAAATCGGCAATCTGCTTGCTTATTTTTGCGTTCCACTGCTAAGGAAATTATAACACAAATAATGTAAAGTGATATAAACAACGATTTACCAATGCCCGACGGCATCATAAGCGTCGGGCATTATTTGTGAAAGGAATTATTTAAGATGGAAATAAAAAGTTTTATTATTGACGGAACTAACTGTTATCTTATATGGGATGAAAAAAATGGAGAGGGAGCTGTGATAGACCCTGCTGATACGCGAGTCCTCAGATTTGCGGAGGAAAATGGTATTTCGCTTAAATATATCATACTCACACACTGTCACTTTGACCATATAGGTGGCGTTAAAGCGGTAGCGGAACAGACGGGAGCAAAGATAGCAATTCACAGCTATGATGCCGAAGGACTTACAGATAATGAAATAAATTTAGGGCAGTTCGTAGGTGGCGATTTTGTTCAGAAAAAAGCAGATATTCTGCTAAGTGACGGTGATGTTCTGGAAATAGGGGATATAAAGCTTGAAATACTTCATACTCCGGGACACACACCGGGAGGAATAGGAATACTTGCCGATAAATCGGTATTGTTCTCAGGAGATACTCTTTTCCGCAGGAGCATAGGCAGAACAGATTTCCCGGGCGGCAGTTACAGCGTGATTGTAAATTCAATAAAAACAAAAATCTTTACGCTGCCGGAAGATATCCCCGTATATCCGGGTCACGAAGCTCCGACAACAATAGGGGAGGAAAAAGAAAATAATCCGTATATCAGAAAATAAAAAATGTGTATACAACGATAAGAAAAGGCAGAAACGATTTTGATTTCGTTTCTGCCTTTTAAATTGTATTTTATGGACGAACAAAGGTTATAATAACCTTTGTATATTCATTTTTTACGCTTTCAAAACGGATGGAACTTTTTTCACCGTAAACAAGCTTAAGCCGTTTTAATGAGTTGCGGATACCAACGTGCTTTCCGGTACTTATACCGGCATTTAAAAGTTCGAGCTTTTCGGCGGGGATACCGTATCCGTTATCATAAATTTCAATGGTAATAACGCCGTTTTTTTCAGTAATCGTAATTTTAATCATACAGTTCTCACGAATACCACTCAGACCGTGAATAATGCAGTTTTCAACAAATGTATGCAAGAACTGAGGAGGAATCTGCAAAGAATAAAGTGAATTGTCGATTTCAGTTTCAAAACTGTAGTTTTTCTCGTGAGAAAGCTCGTTTATCAAAATGTATTTTTCGATAGTTTCAAGTTCCTCGCGTACAGTTACAAAACTCCTGCTTTTTCCTAAAACATTACGGTAATATAATGCCATAGTGTCAATCAGCTTCATTACACGTTCGCTTTTCAGACGGAAAGCATCAAGGCGTATTGATGAAAGAGAGTTATAAAGCATATGTGGGTCGAGCTGCATAGCGAGAAAATCAAGTTCAAGCTGCTTGTTCTCGAGTTCTGCACTTTTTACGGCATCAGAATATGCTTTTATATCGAGAGTAAGCTTCTGAAGCTTTTGCTTTACGATGTTAAGTTCATATAAATCATAAGATGTCTGAAAAATTTTACTGTCGGAAATCAAATCCTCAACATCTAAGGTTTCGATAAATTCATTAAGCTCGCTGAGTGTTCGTTTAGCTATGTTTCTGGATAGAGAAATCGTAAGTATCCAGAGGAATATAAGAGCCAACAGTGATAAAAACAGGGTGCTCAGATAACCATATATAATCTTATGTCGGGGTGTGGGAATAAGACAGTAAAAATGCTCATGCAATGGCATTTTTATATAGGAATTATTGCTATGCAGAGGGTCGGAATCGTTGACTATACGAATATCCGAAAATTCTCCTTCGGCGGCAGGAAGGCTGATATGATACTGTATGATATTGGTTTTATTCCAAATTATATGATGATACATAATAATTACCGGATTCGGTAATTCGGAATAAAAAACATCGTCAAAAATGATATTGGAATCCTGCCGGATGAATTCTTCCATAATACTGTCATATTCAGGAAGATTCTGTGCGTTTGAGAAAAAACGGGATTCGTATATTGCCTCGTTTGTGGTAAATATCTTTACGCTGCTACCGGAATCTGTCATGGAAGACAGCATATTTTTGGAATAATCCAGAAATTCGATGAGCTCTGAAGCGGATATATCTTTTTTATTCAATGTGCCTAGTATATACGAAGATTTTGCTATATTATCGGTCTGTATTATGGCATGGTTTATGGCTTCCTGTGCTTTTTCTGTATATGAGCTGAGAATGTCCGTGCTTTGCTTTATGGCTGAATCATAAACACCTTTGCACATAAATAAGGTCGCAATAAGCCATAAAGCAAACAGGAAAAAACTTATGATAAGGACGTTGTTGTATAAAATTTTATTGAGCAAACTTCCTTTTTTGTTCGGCCAGAACATAGACGGTCACCTCATTTGATTTTTTCGTGTTGCTTCTGGTATTCCTTCGGGCTGATACCATTATATTTGGTAAATACCGATTTGAAATAGTCATAATCCCTGTACCCTACATCATAGGCTATTTGCGTAAGGTTTATAGTGCTGGTAGACAGCAGTTTTTTTGCTTCTTCCATTCTGACGGAAAGAAGAAACTCGTGTATAGTAACGCCAACCTCTTTTTTGAATACATTTCTGAGATGACTGTAGCTTACAAAAAGACTTGCGGCAATTTCTTCGATTGAAGAAATTGAAGCGTAGTTGCGATGAATATAGCTGATAGTTTTTTCAGCCAGTGCAAACTGCGAGTTTTTCTTGTAATTATTTAAATATTCGCCGGTCAGTGTCAACAGATTTTTCAGCCAGAGGCAGAAAGTCTCAATATCGGTAAATCTGTTGATTTTGTGATAAGATAAATCTTTTCTGCCGAGAATCTGCATAATATCAATATCATAGTTCATAAAAATAGATTGAATAGACGATATTGCTGAAAGATAAAGCTCTTTGAGCAGGCTTTCGTCATAATCGACGGATTTGGTTTTCAGTCCGCTGATAAAGCTGTCCGTCTCAGTAGGTAAAACCCCGCTGCTTACAAGCGAAGATATTTCTTTATTATAGGAAATAAAATCGAAATCCGAGGTTTTAAGCGAAATGTCGGAATATGCAATATAATCCGAACCTATCAATTCCAGATTGGTATTTAAAGCGTATTCTGCTTGTTTCAGCAGAGGCTGAAGGTCAAACAAATTACTGCCGACATCGGAAGCTCCCGATTTTACCGGCACAGCATAATGATCATACAGCTCTTTTATTTTATCACATACAATACTTCTTACGGTTTCGGAGAAATTTTCCGCGGTTTCGTTCATAAAAAGAATGATTATGGTATCCGGATTTTCAGCCAGAACAATAGCTTCGGACAAGCAGTTTATAGAATTTTTGAGTGATTTTATGTTGGCGTAATCAGCAAAAAAGTTGCTGTCGGGATTGGTAATCTTAAGCTCTGCTATAATGAACTGTGTAAATTTCTGCATAGAAAGAGCTTTGGTTGATTCGTGAAGATATGACATCGCCGAGTTTTCGGAATACAAAAGGCGGTATATGAAATTCTCGCGACTTACCTGCAAACTGTCGGCGTTGTTTTTAGATAACTTCTCAATTGCTTTTGTGAGTGCTTTTTTAAGTTCATCGGGAATGATGGGCTTGATTAAATATGCCAGAACTTCATTTTCGATTGCGCTTTTGAAATAAGAAACATCATCATAACAACTGATATAAATAAACTGCGCATTACTGCAGATTTCCTTGATTTTCTGAGTAAGCTCAGTTCCGTACATTTCGGGCATTGCAATATCGGTGATAACTATGTCGGGCTTGAAATGACGGCATATCTCTATTGCTTCCAGACTGCTCTGAGTTATTTTAATACCTGAAATATTAAATTCTTTGGGATCTAT
Organism: Clostridia bacterium; assembly: GCA_045657605.1. GTDB lineage: Bacteria > Bacillota > Clostridia > RUG12999 > RUG12999 > JAZOTK01. The sequence continues at coordinate 3,635 of JAZOTK010000149.1, read as the reverse complement.
ATAGCTAAGTAAGCTTTGCAGTTGAACATAATTATCATCAACTAACAGTATTTTATACATAACTGCACCTCATCTTGTGTTATATAATTAACCTATATATTTAAGTATACTATATATTTTTGGATTTGTAAACTCAAAAATTTTATTTTTATTATAAAAAAAATTGAAAAATTTTGTAAAAATTCGCCAAAAAACAAAAAAGCAGATTTTCGGGTCTCAAAAAAGCACATTCTCCGTTTACTAAAAACAGTAAATATGGTATAATTAAAGAACGAGAAAATATAAAGACAGGTGGAATGGAAAAAAATGGAAAAAACAATGATGGAAACATCAAAACCAAGGAAACAAAAAAGTGGCTTTCTACATAATTTATATGTATTCAAAGCACCGTATCTTATGATATTGCCGGCGCTGCTTTGCGTTACCATTTTCAATTACATGCCTATGTATGGTATCGTAATGGCATTTAAGGATTTCAATATCATGCACGGTATTTGGGGAAGCCCGTGGGTAGGACTGGATAATTTCAGACAGATCTTCAGTAGTCCGGCGCTTTTCGGAGCTATAAAGAATACGCTGGTCTACGGTCTTGTAATTATGTTTGGAGGATTCCCTTTCCCGATCATACTTGCACTTATGTTTAACGAAGTGCGTAGTAAGTGGTTTAAAAAGACTGCGCAGACAATAGCATATTTCCCGCATTTCCTTTCTTGGATTTCGGTAATCGGTCTGTGCTACAGCTTCCTTGCAAAGGAAGGTCCTGTGAATCATTTCTTAGGACAGATGATTGAAGGATACACTCCTGTAAATCCGCTTATGAAATCGGAAAACTTCCTTACAATTATGTTTGTAACTCATCTGTGGAAAAACATTGGTTACTCCTCGGTTGTATTCCTTGCAGCTATCACCGGAGTTGACCCCGGACTTTATGAAGCGGCAAGCATTGACGGTTGCGGAAAATGGAAACAGGCCTGGTATATTACTCTGCCGAGCATTAAACCCACAGTGGTTATAGTTCTCGTAATGTCTCTCGGCGGTCTTATCAGTGTAAACTTTGAACAGGTATACGGTCTGCAGAATGCATTTACACAGCTGGATACAGAAGTTATCGGTACGGTAGTTTACCGTGAAGGTCTCCAGAACGGTAAATATTCAATGGCAACGGCGTTCGGTCTGTTCCAGGGTGCAGTAAGCTTGTTCCTTGTATTAACATCAAACTTTATATCTAAAAAAGTTACACAACAAAGTATTTGGTAAGAAGGAGTATTAACGGTTATGAAAAGAAGTTTAGGAGAAAAAACGTTCACGGTAGTAAATACATTTCTATTGGTGATGTTGTGCGTAGTAAGTGTATATCCGTACCTTAATCAGGTTGCACTATCGTTTAATGATGGTAGAGATGCGCTGCGAGGCGGTATTACAATTTTCCCGAGAGAATTTACATTTGAAAACTACAGACGAGTTTTTGCAAATCCGGATTTTTTATCGGCAGCAAGAATTTCGGTAACAAGAGTTGTGCTTTCAACTCTGCTTGCATTGCTTGTTACGTATTCAGCAGCATACGGAATAACAAGAAAAGGTATTCCTTATAAAAAGTTCCTTACTCTGTATCTGATGATACCGTCATACATATCAGCCGGAACAATACCTATTTATATGAATATGAGAAATCTTGGTCTTATAAATAATTTCTGGATTTATGTATTACCCCATATGTATGCATTCTATAACATGGTAATTATTCGTTCGTTCCTGCAGGATATTCCGGCAGAAATGGAAGAAAGTGCTAAAATTGACGGGGCAAACGATTTTATAATTATGTTCAGAATCATTTTCCCGATGTCGCTTCCTGTAGTTGCCTGTGTTGCTCTTTGGGTATCTGTAGCACAGTGGAACGACTGGACATCTACACTTACATATATTACGAACAGAAAACTTCACACACTGCAATATCTTATGATGCGTCTTATAAAAGAAGCGGATGCAGTAGAAAGCATTGCGATGATGTCAAGTATGACAGAGGGCGAGGAAAAAGTTGCACAGGTTACATCGGATACGGTAAAAGCGGCTACACTTATTATTACAACAGTTCCGATACTTTGCGTATATCCGTTCCTGCAGAAGTACTTTATTAAAGGTATCAACCTTGGTGCAGTAAAAGGTTAATCACGCAGATTTAAGTGTAACAATATTTAATGTATATATTATATAGGTAAATAAAATTTATTTATATTAATAAAAAATTATAAAGGAGAGAAAAGTATGAAAAAAATGAGAAAAATTGCGGCACTGCTTATGGCTGCATCTTTAGTAATGTCTATGTCAGCATGTAAAAAAGATGTAGAGATAAGTGCAGAGTTTGATGAAAACGGTAAGTATATTGTGCCGGCAGAAACACTGAAAATTATGGGTTGGCAGACACAGGGTACTGACTTTACAATGGGTGTTCCCGGAAAAGGAAAATCAATCCCTGCTGAATGGCTGAAAGCAAAAACCAATGTAGAAATAGACAACATTTTTGGTAACGGCGGCGGTTCCTGGGACTCAAAACTTACACTGCTTGTTGCAGGTAACAATATGCCTGATGTAGTTCTTTGTGGTGCCGGTCAGGGTCCTGCACACTTTAACAAGCTTAAAGAATTAGGCCAGCTCAATGAGCTTACACCGGAATTAATTCAGAAGGTAGCTCCTGATCTGTGGAAACGTACTCCTAAAGAAATATGGGATGCGTTCACAACAGAAGACGGAAAAATCACAGGTATTCCTTACGGCATAGGCGTTGACTATGACGAGCCTTTTGAAGGTTATACGGAAGAAGAAAAAGCATATATCAGAGAAACACAGAGAAAATATGAAACTGATGTAACATACCTTTCTACACAGTGTCTGTACATCAGAGACGATATTCTTAAAGATTTCTACCCTGAAGCAAAGACTTATGATGAGCTTGCAGCAATTCTTTATGATACAAACCGCCCGATAGGTGATGCAATGCTTGATATTCCGATTTATACAACACAGGAATTCATTGACTTTATGTATAAAATCCAGGCAGCAGGCTACAAAGAAAATGGCAAAACAGTTTATCCCTTCGGTTACAACGGCGGTGACAACTGGTGTGCTCTGACATGGCTCGGTGCGGATATGATGGGTTATAAAAACCATTCTTATTCAGGAACAATCAACTGGAAGACAAAACAGTACGAACTGTTCCTCGCAAGCGACACAATTAAAGAAGCAGCAAAAATTCAGAATAAGATGGTTAATGATGAAGTTATCGAATCTGAAAGCCTTGCACAGACAATGAACCTGTTTAAAGAAAAAGTTATGAACGGTCAGTATGCAATAGCTGCTATTAACCTTATTGATAACGTTGGTAATATCAATAAAGAACTTGAAGAATCAGGTAAGACATTCAAATTCAGACCCTTTATCACACAGATACCCAACAAAGAAGAATATCCCGCATTCACAGAAAAAACAATGTGGTCAAATGCAGTTTGCTTTACAAACGAAATGACAGAAGGCGAAATATGCCAGATGCTTAACTGGATGAATGTACAGTATACTGATGAATGGGAAGAACTCTGCGCATGGGGTACAAAAGAAGATGATCTGTATGTAGAAGAAGATGG
>JAZOTK010000148.1:0-4461 GCA_045657605.1 Clostridia bacterium | reverse complement strand
AGGTCTTATTTCATCTATACCTCTGCCGTCAACACGTTTTTTATCGTCGATAAGCCATCTTCTTACAACGTATTTCTGTAATTTGTAGATAGCTTCTGCTATTTCGCCTTCTCTTTCAGCATATTTTTCGCCGAACTCTTCTGCAATTTCGTTTTCAACAACAAGCATACGTTCGTCACGAACAAGTTTGTCGTCTGTATCCATAGCGTATCTGACTTTTTCAATAGCAAAGTCTTTTATGTCATTGAATAATTCTGCATCAATCTCGCATGATTCATAAGTGAATTTGGGTTTGCCGATTTCTTCACCGATTGATTTTACGAACTGACAAAGCTTTTTGTTTTCTTCGTGTGCACGCATAATAGCATCAAACATAAGATCGTCGGGTACTTCCTTACCGCCTGCTTCAATCATTACTACCTTGTTCATTGTAGCGGCGATTGTGGAGTTCAGTATAGAAACCTCGCGCTGAGCCTGTGTGGGGTTGATAACTATTTCGCCATCAACGATACCTACGTGAACGCTTGTAACAGGACCGTTAAAAGGAATATCCGAAATTTCTACAGCTACAGCTGCGCCGAGCATTGCTGCAAATTCGGGAGAGTTGTCCTGTTCTACAGAAAGTACTGTTGCAACGATAGAAACGTCGTTTCTCAGATCCTTGGGGAACAAGGGACGCAGAGGTCTGTCTATAGCTCTTGATGCCAATATAGCTTTTTCGGAAGGTTTGCCTTCACGTTTTATAAAACTGCCGGGGATTTTACCTACGGAATAAAGTCTTTCCTCGAAATCTACGCTGAGGGGGAAGAAATCTATACCGTCACGGGGTTTTGCTGATGCAGTTGCTGTAACAAGCACAACTGTGTCGCCGTATGATACAAGCGCACTTCCGTTTGCCAGTCCTGCCATTTTTCCGGTTTCAACAGTTACCGGTCTGCCGGCAACTTCGGTTTTAAAAATTTTCTCATTAAAAATTTTTTCCATCATCTTTCCTCTTTCTTTCTGTTTTTCTCACGGCAAGGATTAGTAGTTAGATATACCGCCCATTCATAAAATCAGCGACATATCTAACTGCTAATAACATTGCCGTAAATTTCAAATAAAGGACGACAAACGCCGTCCTTTATCCTTTGGGTTAATTACTTTCTCAGACCTAACTTTGCAACAATCGCACGGTATCTTTCGATATCGATTTTTGTGAGATAATCAAGTAAGCCCCTTCTCTGACCAACCATCTTGAGCAGACCGCGTCTTGAATGGTTGTCTTTTTTGTGAACTTTCAGGTGTTCGTTAAGGTCGTTGATTCTTTTTGTAAGAATAGCAATCTGAACCTCGGGGGATCCTGTGTCACTTTCGTGGGTTTTGTACTCGGCAATTATTGCCTGTTTGTCTTCTTTTCTCAGCATTTCGCTGCACCTCCATTTTTTATAATACGCCACACAACTGAGTTTAAGGAAGGTGAACCCATAAACCGAGTCGCGAGCAAATTCATATAATATTATATCATAGTTTGTGTAATTTGTAAATACTTTTTTGCGAATTTTTATATAAAAAAAAGCCTATCTTTCACTATAATATTAGTATATTCCACGAAAAATGAATTTTTTTATAAATTGTCTTGCATTTTTTGATAAAATATTATAAAATATAATAGCTAAGTTTGCGAATAATAATTATGAAATAAAAATGGAGGATTTGATTATGTACATTTCAAAAAAAGCACAGGCGGTAAGCCCGTCATCTACTTTGTATATCGATTCTAAATTTAAAGCTATGAAAGCCCAGGGCATAGATGTCGTGGGATTCGGTACGGGAGAACCCGACTTTGATACTCCGCAGCATATTAAAGATGCCGCAATAAAAGCACTTGAAAACGGAATGACAAAATACACCCCGGCTTCAGGTACGCCGGCTCTTAAAGAAGCTATATGCCGTAAGCTTAAAAGAGATAACGGACTGGATTATACTCCTGCAAATATCGTTGTTTCAAACGGTGCTAAGCATTCGCTTATGAATGTTTTTACAGCTATCTGTAATCCGGGCGATGAAATAATAATTCCTGCACCTTACTGGGTAAGCTATCCTGAAATGGTAGCACTTGCGGACGGCGTTCCTGTTATTGTGAATTCTACTGAAGAAAATGGATTTAAAGTAACTCCCGAAGATCTTGAAGCTGTTATTACAGATAAAACAAGAGGTTTTGTCCTGACAAGTCCTTCCAATCCTACAGGCATGGTTTATACGGAAGAAGAAATAAAAGCACTTGCTGATTTTGCGGTAAAACACGGTATCTATGTAATTTCCGATGAAGTTTACGAGCATCTTGTTTATGATGACCACAAACACGTAAGCATAGCAAGCTTCGGTGAAGAAATAAAAGAACTGACGATTGTAGTAAACGCTCTGTCAAAAACTTATGCAATGACAGGCTGGAGAATAGGTTATACAGCTTGCGGAGCTGAGCTTACAAAGGCTATGGCAAATATCCAGAGCCATGCGACATCAAACCCGAACTCAATAGCTCAGGCAGCAGCGGCGGCAGCTCTTGACGGCTCACTTGACTGTGTTTATGAGATGAAAGCCGAATTTATAAAACGCCGCAACTATATGGTAGAAAAAATAAACTCCATAGAAGGTGTTTCCTGCCTTATGCCTCAGGGCGCGTTTTATGTGATGATGAATATCGAAAAGATTCTCGGTACAAAGCTTTACGGCAAAGAAATAAAAAGCAGCGACGATTTTGCTGATTTATTCCTTGAAAAATCTCTTGTTGCGGTAGTACCCTGCAGCGGCTTCGGTACTGATAAGTATATCCGTTGGTCTTATGCAAACTCTATGGAAGCTATCGTAAAGGGACTTGACCGTCTTGAAAAATTCCTGACAGAAGGTAGAGAGTAAATGGTTTTGCAAGAAAAGATATTTTCTCTTGCAAATTTGAATAAAAATTTTGAAGGCGGAATTATCCGCCGTCTTTTTGTTTTGTTAGTTAAAAATATAAAATAAATCAAGAAATATATTGCAAAACCGATTTTTTTATGGTATACTATAACGGTAAACGATGATTAATTAAAATTATATCGGGAGGTCATAAAAATGGCAGATGTAAAGTTAAAGCAGGTATCTTCGCTTGAAAAAATATTTTTGAATGTAAAGTGCAGCGCTCCGGAATACAATAATGCGACAATGCTGAAAAATGAGGAGTTTGCATATCAGATAGTAATTGAAAACGAAACTGATTATTATCAGTGGTCGGCACTCGACATTACTTTAAGTTCTCCGATTGCTGAATACATAACGCTGTATAAGGTTGACAATATTCCTTCGGAAATGCCTACATTCAAGAAATGCGACTGCGACAGATATATCACAAAGGAACCGGGACTGTTTCCGGATATACTGAGTCCGATTAAAGACGGCAGTATAAGACTTGTTCCGGCAAATCGTGCAATATGGGTTAATATCAAACCTGAAGGAAATGTAAAAGCGGGAACATATCCTATTACCGTTAATTTCAAAGATGAAGGTGACGGAATTGATGAGAGCATAACCTTTAATATAGAAATAATAGATGCGATGCTTCCTGAGCAGAAACTGATATTTACTCAGTGGCTTCACGGTGACTGTATAGCTGTATATTATAAAGAAAAAATATTCAGCGAGTCGCATTGGGAGCATATCGAAAACTTTATAAAGACTGCTGCGCAGAACGGTATCAATATGATGTATACTCCCGTATTCACGCCTCCGCTGGATACACAGGTAGGAGGAGAAAGACCTACTATACAGCTGGTTGATGTATCTTTAAAAAACGGGAAATACAGCTTTAATTTTGACAAACTGGACAGATGGATAGACATCTGCCAAAGACACGGTATAAAATATATCGAAATTTCTCACCTGTTCACACAGTGGGGTGCTGAATTCACACCTAAAATAATAGCTGATGTTGACGGCGCGGAAAAACGTATTTTTGGATGGGATGTTCGTGCGGTATCAGACGAATACAAAGAATTCCTCGGAGCGTTTCTGCCGACTCTGACAGAATATCTGAAGAAGAAGGGAATTGCTGAAAATACATATTTCCATATTTCCGATGAACCTACTAAAGAGCATCTTGAAAAATACAAGGCATCTTCGGAGATAGCAAAAGAATATCTGAAAGATTTCAAAATAATTGACGCACTTTCGGATTATGAATTTTATAATTACGGACTTATAAAACATCCTGTTCCGGGAACCAATCATATTAAACCGTTTTTGGAAATAGAAGATTTATGGGCATACTACTGCTGCAGTCAGTATGAAAAGGTTTCAAACAGATTTGTGGCAATGCCTTCCTACAGAAACAGAATCATCGGCTTGCAGCTGTATAAATTTAATATCAAAGGGTTCCTGCATTGGGGATATAATTTCTATTACTCGCAGTTCTCAAAATATCCGCTGAATCCGTATTACGAAACA
>JAZOTK010000147.1:0-7278 GCA_045657605.1 Clostridia bacterium | reverse complement strand
CGGGAGGGTATCTTGTCTGAGCGGTATATAGTAAATATTATCATTTTCGGCGGTTTGTGAGAACTCTTTTTCGGCGTGTTTCTTTATAAATTCTTCCGCTTTCTTTTTTGCTTCTTCCTCATTTATTTTCTTTACTTTTTCCGTATTTTTATAAATATAGAAAGATATAAGTCTGCCGCTTTCGGCTTCTGCTACGGCATTTCCTATGAATTCATCGCCGGATTTAATTCTGAAATTTCTGTAATAAACACCGCCTAGCTGCTCGTTTTTATATAATCCGTTATGAACAACACTTATATCCTCTTTATTAACGGGCAACGCTTCTTTAATCTTTTCTGCCGTTTCTTCCTCGGACATAAATCCGGCAACTTCTTCTATAGCCGCTTTTTCTTCAGGAGTAAAGCCTTTGTCAGCCGCCATTTCCTCTGATTGTGACATCATAGCACCGCTGCCGGCAAGATTTTTCATGCTCTCATCTGTAGCAAGGCTTAAATCTGTAACTTCGCCTGTTATCGCCGAAATCGCTTTATTATTTCCGCCGGCTGTATATACAGGGAATATTTTAAGGGTTTTCTCTTTATAATCATAGCTGTCGGCGTATTGTAATTCTATATCTATCTGCTCAATATATTTTTCTTTTGCCTCAGCTTCGGTTATAACGGTGCTGATGTTTTCATATTCACGCCCCGACGGAATAAATCTGTCAAATTCCGTAACCTTGCAGCTGTATTTATCAACGCCTATACTGCAGGTATTAAATCTTTCGGGGATTCTGTTTATTATCTGCTCGTATTCCAGATAAAATCTGTGACCGGCGCTGCTGTTTTTAAGTTTCATACTGCCGGCTTCTTTTGGCATAACTGTTTTCATAAAGCTTTCAGCAGCTGCTTTTGCATCATCTTCAGTTAAATCTGTTAGACCGCTTGCATCGCTGTTTTTGTATGCATAATAAGAGATTATATTTCCTTCCTCATCGGCAGCTATGTTTATGTAACCGTTGTCGCCGGTCCATTCAAGCACCCAAAGCTTTGTTCCACCTCTGTTTTGAGAGCTGTAATTAAACTCGCTGTATTCTTCCGGTATGCTTATAACTTTCTTTACAGTAGTTATAGCTTCGCCGAGCTTATCATCCTCAGCTGCAAATACCGTTATATTCATAATCATACAAAGTATCGCCGCAAATGCCAAAATTTTTTTCATATCAAAAACCTGCCTTTCGTATAATTTATCCTTTTGACGAGAAAATTTCCATATAAGTTCCGCAATTTATATTTTTCGGCATATTTATCAAATAAATTCAATTTCTTTTGCATAAAATTACAAATGCCCGGTTATCAGATAAAATAACCGGGCGTGCTTTGCGACTTCGGTCGCAAGTATATTATTTTCCGTTTTTAAATGCCCATATTATCATAATTGCCATAAACGTAACAAAAACAAAAGAAGCGATTACTGCAATAAGATTAAAAAGCTTGATTTTAAACGGATTTTTTCTTTTCTTTCTTGGCAGTTGGGATATAATCTTACGAACAAATGATATCTCTTCTTTATCAAGCTGTCTTTTCGGGAGTGTAAGTATATTGCTTTTCGTTATAAAGAAATAAAAATATCTGCTGTTTTCCAAAACTGAAAGCAAGTCGGAGAGCTTTATATCCGATACGGTTCCGCTTTTTCTTTCTATTGAAAGAGCATCTTTTTTCAGTACAAAAAGGGGCTCGAAATCCTTGTACGAGCTGTGCTCAAAATCTTCTCTTGCGGCTTTGGGTATAAAATATACAAGCAGTGCAATATAAAGAGCGGGCGGCAATCCTGAAAATACCATCAGCCAATATTGCGTATTTGTTGTTTTATAATAATATATCATAAATACAAACAGTGCTGTCATCAGCACAAAACCGAGATTTCTCGTAAAACTTCCGAGATATGCGGTAAGCTGCTGTGTTACAAAATCTTTTGCCGTAAGCTTTACGTTTTTTCTTATTTCAGTCATATCCTTTTCCTTTCCGCCTGTGCTATCAGATGTTTTCTCCTCTTTGACGCAGAATTTCATACATTATGACACCTGCTGCTACAGAAGCGTTAAGAGACTGCACACTTCCTATCATAGGTATTCTTACGAGGAAATCGCAGGATTCTTTGACAATACGGCTCATACCTTCGCCCTCGCTGCCTATCACAACACCGATAGGACCTGTTAAATCTTGTTTATATATAGTCTTTTCACCGTCGACATCTGTTCCTACTATCCACAGACCTTTTTCCTTAAGCTCGTCAATAGCGGCTCTGAGATTAACTGCTTTTGCAATTTTAAGATGCTCCGATGCTCCGGAGGATACCTTAGCTACCGTTTCGTTTACGCCAACACTACGGCGTTTGGGAATAATGAGCCCGTGAGCTCCGGCGGCACATGCTGTTCTGATTATAGCACCCAGATTATGAGGGTCTGTAATAGAATCCGCTATAATTACGAAAGGATGCTCGCCTCTTTCTGCCGCAAAATCTAAAATATCGTTTATTCCTACATACTCAGTTGCCGCACATTGGGCAATAATTCCCTGATGTGCACCGGTTTTCGACATGGCATCAAGCTTTTTCCTGTCGACACGTATAACAACTATTTTTTTCGCCTCTGCGTTTCTTACTATGTAATTGAGCCTGCTATCACCATCTGATAGTGCAAAAATTTTATCTATCTCCCTGTCTGTTTTTATTGCCTCAGACACGGCGTTTCTTCCTTCTATCTGATATTCCAATTTATTACGCACCGCCTTTAAATAAATCTTTATATTAGTATATCATAAATAATATAAAAAAACAAGACTAAAATATTTTTTATCAGCAAAATTAACAAAATGTTCAAATTATATTGCAAACAGCTTTGAAATATGATATACTTATAATATACATAAAACCGAAGGGAGAACTTAAAATGGAAAACTCCAAAAAAACCTATCTGGAGCTTATGGCATATAAAATCAGACGTAACGCTCTTGATGCGGTATACAGTGCGGCATCCGGTCATCCGGGAGGCTCTCTTTCTATAGCTGAAATACTTTCCGTTCTGTATTTTAATGAAATGAATGTAGATACTTCTAACCCGAAAAATCCTGACAGAGACAGATTTGTGCTTTCAAAAGGACATTGTACACCTGCACTTTATGGAACTCTCGCAGAAAAAGGCTTTTTTCCTACAACGGATATAAAAACTTTCCGCAAAGCTGACAGTTATCTCCAGGGACATCCCGATATGAAAGGCGTTCCCGGTGTTGATATGTCAACCGGTTCATTGGGTCAGGGAATCTGTGCCGCAAACGGAATGGCTCTTGCGGCAAAGCTTGATAAAAAGGATTACAGGGTTTATTCTATAATGGGAGACGGAGAGCTTGAAGAAGGTCAGGTATGGGAAGCTGCTATGTTTGCTGCTCACTACAAACTTGATAATCTTACAGCTTTTGTTGACCTTAACCTCTTGCAGATAGACGGTGATATCCGTGAGGTTATGAATCCTACACCGGTAGACAAAAAATTTGAAGCTTTTGGCTGGAATGTAATTATAACCGATGCTCACGATGTAGAAAAGCTTGCAGATGCAATTGCTGAGGCTAAAACCGTAAAAGGTAAACCTACGGTAATAATCGCACAGAGTGTCAAGGGCAAAGGCGTTTCCTTTATGGAAAACAATGCAGGCTGGCACGGCTCTGCTCCTAATGCCGAGCAGTATGCTCAGGCAGTAGCGGAGATTGATGCGAAAATTGCTGAATTGGAGGTAAAATACAATGGCTGATGTAAAGAAAATTGCCACCAGAGAGGCATACGGCACGGCTTTGGCAAAATTCGGAGATAAATATGATATAGTTGTTCTTGATGCCGACCTGTCAAAGTCTACCAAAACAGATACTTTTAAGAAAAAATTCCCCGAAAGATTTATAAACTGCGGTATTGCTGAAGCTAATATGATGTCTACAGCAGCAGGTCTTGCGGCTGCCGGCAAGATTGTATTTGCCAGCACATTTGCAATGTTTGCCGCAGGCAGAGCTTTTGAACAGATAAGAAACTCTATTTGTTATCCCCATCTTAACGTAAAAATCGGTGCAACTCATGCCGGTATTTCCGTAGGTGAGGACGGAGCAACTCATCAACCTGTTGAGGATATTGCGCTTATGCGTTCAATTCCCGGTATGGTTGTTATAAGCCCTGCTGACAGCGTTGAAGCAGAAGCTGCTGTTGAAGCCGCTATAAAATATAACGGACCTGTATATCTCAGATTCGGCAGACTCGGCGTTCCTGTTTTTAATGATGAAGCTACCTACAAATTTGAAATCGGTAAAGCGATTGAGCTTCGTGACGGAACTGATGTAACCATAATCGCAAACGGACTTATGGTGCCCGAAGCACAGAAAGCGGCTGAAACTCTTGAGGCTGAAGGTATCAGCGCAAAAGTAATAAATATGCATACTATAAAACCGATAGATGCAGATGCAATAATTTCTGCCGCAAAGAAAACAGGTTGTATCGTAACTGCCGAAGAACATAATATTATCGGTGGTCTCGGAAGTGCTGTTGCAGAAGTTTTATGCGAAAACTGTCCTGTTCCGCTCGTAAGAGTCGGTGTTGAAGATAAATTCGGCAAATCCGGTGTGCCCGCTGTTCTTCTTGAAGAATATGGTCTTACTGCTGCAAATATTGCCGAAAAAGCAAAACTTGCAATTTCAAAGAAATAATTTTATGGGGCTGTCTTAGAACAGCCCTGCATTATTTTACAAGGCGGTGATTTTTTTGACAGAATTTTTGCAGATGTTACAATCGTTCTCAACCCCTGCTCTTGACACGTTTTTTCTTGTCATATCAGCACTTACGGGAGAACTTGTATATTTCCTGATACTCGGATATTTTTACTGGTGTCGTGATAAAAAAAGTGCATTTTCTGCCGCTATCATTATGATAGGAAGTTTTACAGTAAATTGCGGACTTAAAAATCTTTTTAAAATTCCGCGACCGTTTGAATATGCACCCGTCAGACAGATAGATGTTAAAACCGGATACGGCTATTCATTTCCCAGCGGACATGCCCAGCTTTCCACTACCTTTGCCGGAGTTTCTTCGGCGATGCTTAAAAAGAGGTGGGCATATATATCAGGAGTGGTGCTGGTTGTACTTACCGGACTTTCGCGTATGTATCTGGGGGTTCATACACCGGTTGACATTCTTTTCGGAATTATAACAGGTGCTGCGGTTACTGCATTGGGATTGTTGATACTGAAAAATGACAGGTATATTGCACCGGTATCGGTAATTGTAGTTGTAGCAACCATTATTCTTTCAGTTATTACCGGTGATGAAGATTTATATAAAATGAGTGGTATGGCGACCGGTTTTGTAGCGGGTTATTTTGTAGATTGCCATTTCATACATTTTGATACATCGGGAACGCGTATAAGAAAATTGGTCAGATTTATAGCAGGCGGTGTACTTGTCGCACTTATAAAGGTATGTATTTCTGCCATTTTTGCCGATAAATTTATTCAGTACGCTGCAATCGGACTGACGTTCACTGCAATAATACCTTTATTATGCAAATTTGAAAAAACTATTTACAAATAAGAAAAAAACTGCTATACTATTAATAAGTATGGCAGTTTTTTAAAATTAGCGAAAGAAGGTGATATTGTGAACGAAAAAGAATTATTGAAAAAAGCAATAACAGGCGACAGCGATGCGTTCAGCCAGCTTATTGAGCCGTATATGTCAAAGGTTTACAATATCGCTTTAGGAGTTTTATCCAATCCTGCCGATGCTGAGGATGCCGCTCAGGAGGCGCTTGTAAAGGCATATCGGCATATCGGTTCGTTTAATGAAAATTCGGGTTTTTATACCTGGCTTTACCGCATTGTTTATAACTGTTGTCTTGATTCGATACGAAAAAAACAGCGAAGGCCTTTTGTTTTTCTTCATCACAGAAACGACGAAGATGAGGAAGCGGAAACCGAAATAGAGGATACATCAGCCATTCCGGAAAATATTTTTATCGGAAACGAAACACAGGAAGAAGTACGTCGGGCTATTTCAATGCTTAAAGAAAGTTACCGCACGATTATCGTGCTCAGAGATATTGAAGGGCTAAGCTATGATGAAATAGCAACAATACTTGATATTTCAGGTGGGACTGTGAAATCAAGGCTGAGCCGGGCGAGAGAAAGTCTGAAAAATATAATTATTTCAAAATTTCCGGAACTTTTTCAAAATTCCGGCGTCAAATAGAAGAAAGGCAGGTGAATTGCATTGAAATGTGAGGATATGAAAAATTTAATATCGGAATATATTGACGGTATGGCTGAAAATCCTGATGAAATAAAACAGCATATTGACAGCTGCGAGCAGTGCCGGAGATATTTTGAAGAAATAAAGCATACAAAAAATCTATGCAATTCAGTTACTATGGCTCCGTTGCCTTCAGACTTTAAAGACAGATTGAATAAAAAGCTTAAAAATATTGAGTATATCCCCTGGTACAAAAACAGGAAAATGTACATATCCGCAGCAGGGCTTGCCGCATGTCTTGTTATTGCGGTAGGTCCGGTATATCAGACCTATGAAGATATTTCAGTTGATACCAAAAAGGCAGAAACTATGAGCGTAAGCGGTATGCCCGAAGAAACAAATAATATCGCAGCTGCACCGCAGACGGCTGAAGAAAATGAAAAATCAGCAGTTTCACAGGAAAGCAGAACAATAGTATATTCACAGAACATAACAGCAGATGAGGCTGAAATTACTCCACGGTCATCAGATTCTACGGCTTTGACAAATGAAATTCCGACGCTGCAGGAGGATTTATCGGCAGAGCAGATTAGCCCTGCGGCTGCTGTGGAAGAAAAGCACTTGCAGACTCCTGCATATTCTCCGGAAGAGAGTGAAGATGCATATAATGAGACTGCATCCGAATATGAGGAAACGGTTATCAAAAAGTCAGATGAGGAAACAACTGCTTCTGCGAGTGAAATAAGAAGCAGTGGAGGGTCCGGCGGGGCAGCGGCAGATACTTCTTCATCTGTTGAAGAATTTTCTCAGATATATGTATTTCCCGCTGAACTTAAGATATGGTTTGACGAAAACATTGTTTCTCCGAAAACAATAGAATATGATGGTGAGGAAATATATATTATCAGCGAATCTGACCTGGCAAAGCTTATGGCGGAAGCTGATACAAGTAATACAGCCTACAGTAGCCTGTATTCTGATTTGCCGTCAGGATATTATGTATCGTTCAGCCGTTAACAT
>JAZOTK010000146.1:0-2141 GCA_045657605.1 Clostridia bacterium | reverse complement strand
CAGGAATGTCACAAAATCTTCATTTTCGATAATTATTCTTCTGCCGTCACGAACTTCATCTGCCAGCATATCGCAGAAAATACAATTACCTTTTTCTGTTTTATATTCCTTTGCTGATTCCATTTCAAGCTGTATTTTTTTAGGAATACAGGAATAACCGTAAATCTGACCGTGAGGGTGAGGCATAGTTACACCAACAGCTTCACCTCTGTTTTCAAATATAAACACATATTTTATGTTTTCATCTTTTGAAATTTCGATAAATCTTTCTGTCCATAAATCAACAAGCTTTTTTATATGGTCAACCGAAAGTTGCGGCAGGGTTACGGTATGCTCCGGTGAATATAATATTACTTCGCATTTTCCGTAAGCAGGAGCTGTTTTATAAAAATCTGTTGCCACATCATCAGGCACCGGTGGGTTTTGTGATAATGCCGGGAAATCGTTATCATATTTATATACTTCATAGCTGTCCGGAACCTTTCCCGAGCCCGGGCAAAAAGGACACCAGTCCTTGGGCATCTGAGGTCTGTTCTGTCTGTGAGACGCTATCATAATCCAGTCTTTTGTAAGTGGGTGCCATCTGAGTTCTGCCATAATTATACTTTCCTTTCTTTTTTTCGGTAGACAAAGAAGAAGCTGATACTCACTACTGCTACAAGCAAAACACACAGCAGAATCCATTTTGTATCAAAATCCTTTTTGCTACCTTCATTATCTGTATATTCATAATATTTAGCCCCTTCGGGGACATTATCAACTTTTTCTATGCGGATATTTCGGAAATATGCCATGCCGGAGTTCATACAGCTGTATCCGCCAAGTGACAGCATAACGGGAACCGAGTCGCCCGATGTCGTAAAATAAAGCTCAACAGGTACAAAATCCTCACTGCTGCCTCTTACCTCATCACTATAGGCTATTTTATAATAAATTCCCAGAAGTGCGCCGTTTTCTTTATCCGGAACATCTTTTGTAGAGATTTCTGCAGAAAATCTGTAGTTCTCCCCGCTTCGGACAGGCACGCTGCGCCAAATATACGCGTGGTTATCGGTAGGAGAAGATATTTTCAGTATTCCGTCTTCTGCCGAAATTTCGCAATTTTTATCTTTATTATAGTTTACGGTTTCCCAACCTTTTAAATCAGAAAAATCTAAAAGATTTTCTGCAAAAACAGGTTGCGCCGCAAAAATCATTATTAAAACAGCTAATAAAAATTTCTTCATTATCTTGCTTTCCTGATCATAGAGTTTTCCGCTATTTCTTCGCCGAATTTTATTTTGAGTTTCATTTCGGCGTGAGGAGCGGAGATAACGCTTTCTCCTTTTTCATCAGTCATTTCTTCAATTTTAAATTTCAAAAAGCCTTTTTTACCGGGCTGAATAATCTCTATTTCATCACCGACAGAAAATTTGTTTCTCTGGACAACATTGGTATATTCTCCGTCAGAACCTGTTACAAATCCCACAATATCGTATTCACGTATATAAGAAGAATTGCCGTAAATCTGTCCGTCATTTTCTTTTCTGCCAAAATAAAATCCATCCCAGTATTCTCTGTGACTCACTTTACAAACTTCCTCATAAAACGGAGCCGGATTAAACTTGTCCGGGTCATCAAAGTAGCTGTCAATAGCTTCCCTGTATGCTTTTACTACCGAAGCTACATAATATTCGCTTTTCACCCTGCCTTCTATTTTAAGGCTTGATATTCCGGCATTTATTATTTCGGGAATATGCTCCAAAAGACATAAATCTTTTGAATTGAATATAAATGTTCCGTGTTCATTCTCATAAACAGGCATATATTCACCGGGTCTTTTTTCTTCGACCAGATTATATTTCCAGCGACAAGGCTGCGCGCAAGCGCCCTTGTTACTGTCACGGTCTATCATATAGTTACTGAGCAGACATCTGCCTGAATATGACACACACATTGCACCGTGTATAAATATTTCAAGCTCAAGCTTTTCGGGTGTTTTCTCTCTTATTTCTTTAATTTCTGCCATAGAAAGCTCTCTTGCCAGAACAACTCTTTCAGCACCCATTTCGTGCCATACGCGGGCACTTTCATAGTTCAATGTATTTGCCTGAGTGCTGACGTGAAGTGCAAGATTCGGTGCAAGTCTTTTGAGCATTGCA
>JAZOTK010000145.1:0-3101 GCA_045657605.1 Clostridia bacterium | reverse complement strand
TGTTACCCGTAGTGCCGTCTTTTTTGTCAGGAGTTATAAGACCTTTTGTTTCATAGTTCAGTATGATTTTTCTTGTGATTCCAATGGCTTTTGCTATCTCGCCAATGGAAAATAAATTGTTATTATCCATAAAATAATCCTCGTTTTTTGTATAAAATAAATATTTTTGAAAAAATTTGAAAAAATTTTCAAAAAACACTTGCATCGCCCACTGATGTACGGTGTATAATCATTATAGCATAGAATATCTAATTTTTCAAGATGTAGTGAAAAATAGTTTTATATTCTCTCTATATTGTGTAAAAAACGGCGTTATTTACACGAAAAAATACATAATTTTTTTGCGAAAAGGGGTTGACAACCGTGTTTGACTATAGCAAAATTTTGACAGACAGTATAGTTCTGCCTTTTATTCAATATATTTGAAATACGAACACATTCTGCGGTAAATTTATGTTTGCCGTTGGATATGTTTTTGCTTTTTTATCAAGGATTTAACAGCAAATAAAATATATAAGCTGTTTAATCAATATAAAGAATTTATCAAAGAAAGAAGGAATTCTGGTGAAAAAATTGTTGAGTTTGTTATTGGTATTTGTAATGCTGATGACGCTTGTGCCGGCGGGCGCGTTCGCGGCTGCTTTGAGTCCTGATGAGACTCATATCGTTGCAGGCGACCCTGCGCTTTATGGTGAATCGTATTCAACTTCTCCTGTTGATATCGGCGATACCTATGCAGATGAATATGCTGATCTGACTGCCTTGGCGGCAACTTATCCTGCAGCGCTTGAGGTGAGCAAGAATGTAGTCGATGACATCACCATCAAGCTTTTAAGTGACGTAACAGGTCGAATTGAACTGGCGATTCCGAACAGCAACTTTATTCTCGATGCCAACGGAAAAACCTTTTCCGGTGGGGAACAAAACGAGGCAGTTTCTATCGTTAACAGAAAAAATTGTACGTTATTTGTTGTCGGAAACGGAACCTTTACCTCCGGCAGAAACAATACGTTTTTTGTTGGCGAAGAAGGCGTGTTGTTCGTTCAATCTGCCACAATATCCGGAAAGATTAATAACCGCTATGGACTTTTAGCGCAAGCGATTCGTGCGGAGGGTAAACCCTGCTTTTCTATGAAAATCAATGACGGAGATCCCGTTATTTATACATTGGCTCAGAATTTAGTCTGTGGCGAAACAGACACAATCGTGATTACACCGCTGGATGCAATCCCTCATTCACATCCTGTTTGCGGAGACAGCGAGTGTGAAGACAGCCACGGGGACATTGAGTGGACAGAATGGAATTCAGCAAATTCACTTCCGTATGAAAGCGGTAGCTATTATCTCACACAGGATGTTACTTTAAGTGAAAACTGGGAAGTTAACGAAAACATAAACATATGTCTTAACGGTTATACAGTTACCCAGACGAATGAAAATATTGTTTGTAAGTTATATGATAGTGTAACTTTTAGTATCAGCGACTGCGGAACAACCGGAAAGATGTTTGTTTCAGGCAATGTTGTGAACTTCAGCGGTAACAATAGTGTCTTTAATATGTATGGCGGTACACTTGTATCTAATGCTACAAATACTGTTATAGATAAAGAGAATACAACAGGTAACGTTTTCAATATGTATGGCGGTTGTATCAAGAATGAACAAGACAGATCTGCAATAGCTGCACGATGCACTGTTGTGAATCTTTACGGCGGTGAAATTTCTGCACTCGGAGACTATTCTATCAGAGTTCGTGAAAATGGTAAGATTAACCTCTGTGGTAATACTACTCTTTCACATGGCGAAGGCTTTGGACATATTACATCCTATTATGCCTCACTTGTTGATGCGACAGGTTATACGGGCGAAGAAATCACTGTTTATTATGCAAACACCGAAGCTCAGGTCGGAGATGTTGTTATTGAGAATGTAAACAATGAAACCGCAGATAAATTCATTCTTTCTGAAGCTAATGACGGATATATGTTAAAGCGTGAGGGAAATAACCTTGTTTATGCAGGAACTTCATCTGCACCTACTTACACAGTTTCGTTTGACGCAAACGGTGGTACAGGTTCAATGGTTACCGTAAGCGGTGTTACAGGTGAATATACATTACCTGCTTGCGACTTTACTGCACCCGCTGGAAAGCAGTTTAAGGCTTGGAGCATTGATGGTAACGAGAAGAATGCTGGCGATACTATCACCGTATCAGCAAACACAACAGTAATGGCGGTATGGGAGAATATTCCTGCCCCTACCTACACAGTAACATTCAATGCAAATGGTCATGGTACTGCACCTGGTGCTATTTCAGGGGTAGAAGAAGACAGTAAGATTTCTGCACCCACTGCACCTGATGCAGATGGATATACTTTTGGTGGCTGGTATAAGGAAACAGAATGTCAAAACGAGTGGAATTTTGATAGCGATACAGTAACAGGAAACATTACTCTTTACGCTAAATGGACAGAGAATCCTCCGCAGATCATATACGCCGATTTGCGCATCCTCAGCGATGATATCGATGATGTTCGTGATGTTTTCAGCGGATATGCAGATGTCAGCGAAAGCGGCGATGCGATTGTAATCAAGCTTACCTCGAATATTCTCGGCAGAATATATCTCAACAACAATGACGGCAATTTCATTCTCGACCTAAACGATAACACGCTTGACCCCGCCACGGAATATGACCAGCCTATATGCGCAGATCATAATTTCACGGGTAGCCTTACAATCACAGGCAGCGGCTCTATTAAAAAAGGAAAGACCGATCTTTTGTATGTATCTCCGAGTCATAAAGATGCTGTAAAAATTATGCCAAAGAGCGGATATGATTATTTCACAGCTAAAGCTGACGGCGATAATATATTCGGAGACGAAAAAAACACCACTGTAAAAACATATGCAAAAGATATTGCAGACCGCGAGTATTTCACTAAAAACGAGCTGGTTATCACTCAGGGAATTCTCGGAAAATACACAGTTACCTTTAATGCAAACGGACACGGTATCGCTCCGGATGCTCTTTCCGATGTAGTCGAGGGAAGCAAGATTTCCGCTCCCACAGCACCCACCGCAGACAGCTATACCTTTGG
>JAZOTK010000144.1:0-10735 GCA_045657605.1 Clostridia bacterium | reverse complement strand
AGGAGATTTAATATGCAAATAGGCTCTATAACCCCTGAAAATAATATTTTCATTGCACCGCTTGCGGGTATTACTGATCTTCCCTACAGGCTTATTTTAAAGCAAATGGGTGCGGCGGTTTTATATACCGAAATGGTAAGTGCAAAGGCTCTTTGCTATGGTGATAAAAAAACCGCAGGTCTTATGGAGATTTCTCCCGAGGAGTCGCCTGTTGCCGTACAGATTTTTGGTAGTGAACCCGATTTTATGGCAGAGGCGGCAAAGATTGTTGAGGCTACGACAAACGCCTCTTTTATAGATATAAATATGGGTTGTCCCGTTCCTAAGGTTGCAGGAAACGGTGACGGCAGCGGGCTGCTTCGCGATGTAGAGCTTCTCGGAAAAGTTGCATCTGCTGTTGTCGGTGCGGTAAAGCTTCCCGTTACTGCCAAGATAAGAAGCGGTTGGGATTCTTCGAGCATAAATGCGGTTACTGTTGCAAAAACCCTTGAGGCAAGCGGCATTTCCGCTATTGCCGTTCACGGGCGAACAAGAGAAATGTATTACAGCGGAAAGGCTGACCGGAAAATCATTGCCGAGGTTAAAAGTGCCGTAAAGATACCCGTAATCGGTAACGGCGATATATTTTCGCCTGAGGATTATACCGCTATGATTTCCGAAACTGGTTGTGATGCTGTTATGCTGGCACGTGGTATTTTAGGTAATCCCTGGCTTGTAAAGCAATGCTGTGAGCTTGCAAGCTGTGGCAAGGTTCAGACGTATCCCGATATAAATGATGTGGCAAATATGGCTGTTTATCATACCCGTCAGCTTATTCTGCATAAAGGTGAAATCCGCGGAATTAAAGAGGCACGTACACATCTGACCCATTATGTTAAAGGCTACAGAGGTGCGGCAAGAGTTAAAGAAAAGCTTACCCGTGCCATTAGTATTGAAGAAATAGAAAATATTTTGCGGCGGTGGATAAATAATGAGATTTGTGATTAAACATATTAAATCCATATCAGTTTTTCTTTTTGTTGCGGTCGTTCTCTCGTCCGTCATATATTTTCAAAACACACGCCCGTATACCTGCACTTTTTTTGCATTTGATACGTTTATAAATCTTTCTCTTTACGGCAGAAATGCCGAAAAAGCCGCAAAAAAGGCTGAATCGGAGCTGATACGGCTTGAAAACGAGCTGAGTCTTTACCGTAGCGGCAGCTTCTCTTCTGCTTTTAATGCTCTTAGTGTCGGCGAAGAAATAACGGTCAGCGATGAGTTTGCAAATATAATAAAAACATCGCTTGAAATCAGCGAAAAATCGGGTGGTGCTTTTGATATTACCGTATATCCGCTTGTGCAGTTATGGGATATTAAAAACCGCATTACTCCGCCAACCGACGATGAAATCTCCGAAGCACTTCGCAAAGTGGGATATGATAAAATTTCCCTAAACGGTAATGTTTTGACTAAAAATGCGGAAACGGGAATAGACCTCGGCGGTATCGCAAAGGGCTATGCCGCTGATGTGATTAAAGAATTACTGCTCCGTGAGGGCATCAAAAAAGGGATTATAAATTTAGGCGGGAATATTGCCACTATCGGTGGGAAAACTGCCAAAAAGGACTGGATAATCGGAATTACAGACCCGAAAAGTGTGGACTCCGCCTGCACCGAAACACAGGTCCGCGATATGTCGGTTGTGACATCGGGCGGGTATCAGCGGTATTTTGAGTTTTGCGGCAAACGGTATCATCATATTATATCTCCCCAAACAGGGTATCCTACCGAAAATACTCTCGCTTCGGTTACCGTAATATGCGAAAATTCTATGCTGGGTGATGCTCTGTCAACAGCGGTATTTATCCTCGGCGAAGAGGACGGCAGAGCACTTCTTGATGAGTACGGTGCAAAGGGTATTTTCGTGCGAAACGACGGTACGATTATAAAGACATATTAAAAAAAATCCGACTGCTTAAAAAACAGTCGGATATATTTTTATATTTCTACTCGTTTTATATCTGCACCGAGGCTTGTCAGTTTATGTTCAAAAATTTCGTATCCGCGGTCGATATATTTTATATTATGCACCGTTGTTTTTCCCTGAGCCGCCAGCCCTGCAACAACCATTGCCGCTCCTGCGCGCAGGTCTGTTGCGTGAAGCGGTGAGCCTGTCAGCTGAGGAACGCCTTGTATTACCGCCATTCTGCCGTTTACGGTTATGTTAGCTCCGAGCTTTAATAGCTCGCCTACATACTGGAAACGGTTTTCCCATACATTCTCGTGTACTATGCTTGTCCCTTCCGCTATAGTAAGCAAGGTCACTATAAGAGGCTGAAGGTCTGTCGGGAATCCGGGATATGGCAGGGTTTTCACATTTGTTCCTTTAAGGGGTTTATTGCATACAACTCGTATACTTTCATCATTTTCAGTTATTTCTGCACCCATTTCAATAAGCTTTGCGGATACGGCGTCCATATGTTTGGGTATAACATTATGAATAGTTACATCTCCGCCTGTCATTGCCGCTGCTATCATAAACGTACCAACCTCTATCTGGTCGGGTATCAGCGAATAAGTACAGCTTGTGAGGCTTTTAACGCCCATAATTCTTATCGTATCAGTACCGGCTCCTTTAACCTGGGCTCCCATAGAGTTAAGGAAGTTTGCCACGTCAACAACGTGAGGTTCTTTTGCGGCATTTTCTATTACCGTCATACCTTCTGCAAGTACCGCCGCTATCATTATATTTATAGTTGCTCCTACGCTTACAACATCAAGATATACATTACCGCCGTGAAGCTCAGGCGCATCTGCTTTGAAAAATTCTCCGACATTTACTTCCGCACCCATAAGTTCAAAGCCTTTTTTATGCTGGTCTATCGGTCTTTCGCCGAAATTGCAACCGCCGGGCATAGCTACTACAGCTTTTTTAAATCTTCCCAGAAGTGCACCTATCAGATAATACGACGCTCGCATACTCTGAACCTGGTCGCAATCCGCAACGTATGAGTTTACCTCTGAATTATCTATCTCTACAGTATGTGTATCTATTACATTAATTTTTGACCCAAGTTCTTGCAGAATATCCAGGATATGCTTTACGTCTTTTATTTCCGGTATATTTTCAATTCTGCAAACGCCTTTTGTAAGCAGTGATGCCGGAATTATGGCAACAGCCGCATTTTTCGCTCCGCTGACGCAAATATCACCGACAAGCCGTTTGCCGCCGCAAATTTCAAAAGCCTCCAATGAAATTCCTCCCCCGATTTATTATATACGAAACAGCAGCGTATCTGCTGAGAAAATTCTATATTTTGCGGAATATTATTCCTCGTATATAATTATAGCATAAAATTTTACTGTTGTAAAGGTGTTTTTTAATTATTTTTTAATAAATATTCATTTTTGTTTTCCAAAAAATGTAAAGGTTTGGGTTTTTATTCTGTAATTTTACATTTTAAGGTATTGTTTTTTTTCGATAGTTATGGTAAAATATAAACAGGAGATGATAATATGGAATATATTTATAAACCAAAAAATGTGTGTTCACAAAAAATAAAGCTAAATATTGACGGAAATATCGTAACAGGAGTTGAGTTTACCGGCGGCTGTAACGGTAATCTTAAAGCAATTTCCAAACTGGTAGACGGGATGAGCGTGGAACAAAAAGAAAAAAACCTCGCCGGGAACACCTGCGGGTTTCGTAACACCTCCTGCGCCGACCAGCTCGCAATAGCTGTCCGTGAGGCTTACGAAAATCAGAAATAAAAAAGTGGGCAATGAAATGCACCCCAAAAGTCAGATACTTTTGGGGTGCATATTATATGGTGTTTTTTTGTTTAATCATCTTTCCTTTTTGAGGTTTTATCACTCAGCATTTTTATTGTTTCCAGATAAGACTTTTCAACATTTGTTAATGTCTTTTCCTGATATTTTCTGTATTCTGTCATTGCTTTTTCCATTGCTTTCTCATGGCTGATTTTACCTGCATCTGTCAGAAGTTTTTCGCCGGTTGAGCCTAATATGTTATCAAGCTGAGTTATGTAATCTGCCATATACATAGGTTTTTTTCGCATCGCCTGAATTTCCGCAAAATCAAAATATCCCGATACTAAGTTATTAAGTATTTTTAATTCGTCCGCTTCAAGATAGTTTTTGGCGATTTTTATATCCTTTGCAGTTGGTAAATCACCGAAAAATGAGGTCAGTCCCATAAACGGTTTTTCGCTGTCGGCACGTTCATAAATTACTTCGGCTGCGGTGTGTCCGTGTGCGGCAAAGTGCAATTTATTCTGCACGATTTTGAAAAAGGCTACCGACTCTGCAGATTTGGGGTCATAGTCTACGCTTGTTGCATACAAGTCAAGTACCTGACGGTAAAGTACCTTTTCCGAGGAGCGAATGTCTCTGATTCTGTCCAGAAGCTCTTTCCAATAGTTTCCACCTCCCAGATTTTTGAGGCGTTCATCATCCATTGTAAATCCTTTTATCATATATTCTTTAATTCGCTGTGTTGCCCATTGACGGAAATGTGTCCCTACTATAGATTTTACGCGATAGCCAACAGAAATGATTACATCAAGATTATAGTAACCAACCTGATATATTTTCCCGTCTGCGGCAGTTGTTGCAAAATTTGCAACAACTGAATCGCGCATAAGTTCACCTTCTTCAAAGATGTTCTTAATGTGTCTTGAAATGGTAGACTTATTGCGATCAAAAAGGTCTGCCATCTGGTCTAATGTAAGCCAAACGGTTTCATTTCCCATTTTTACATCAATTTTTACGAGTCCATCTTTACTCTGATATATTACAATTTCTCCATTATCAAAATCATTCATAATGAAAATCTCCTCTATTAAAAAACCGCCCCAAAAGGCGGTTTTTATATATTAACCTAAGTAAATACCCATTGTTTTTGCGAGGTTTACGAGCTCGCCATTGGGGTCTACGGGTTTGAAGTTGCTGTGCATATCGTTGCTGGGGATTACTTCATTCAGCGGTACTGTTGTGAGGTTGCCGCCTTTTAATGCTACCATGTGACCGAATTTACCTTCTACGAGAGCGTCTATAGCGTAGGAGCCGTATCTTGTGCAGAGGATTCTGTCGCCTGCTGTCGGGCTACCGCCACGGCATACGTGACCTATTGTTGTAGCTCTTGCTTCTACGTCCATTATTGTTTCGCTTACAGCGTATCCGTTTTCGTCACGGTTACCGTTTATTATAGCTTCGAGTGCTTTTGCTACTTCGTCACCTACGCCTTTGTATTTTACACCGTCGGGTGCAAAGTCTGTAGTAGTACCTACTGCCATTTTACCGCTGGGTGCGGGTGCGCCTTCTGCTACAACTACTATTGCATACTGTTTTGAGCTTCTTAATGCACTCTTTACTTTTTCTGCTACTTTATTTATATCGTAATTAATTTCAGGAATAAGTACAACGTCTGCACCTGCTGCTATACCGGAGCTGAGTGCTATATGTCCTGCATCTCGTCCCATAACCTCAAGTATCATTACACGGTGGTGAGCTTTTCCTGTAGTTTTAAGACATTCTACCGCGTCAACACAACGGTTGATTGCTGTATCAAAACCGAAGGTTACATCTGTTGCATTAAGGTCGTTGTCTATTGTTTTAGGTACGCCTATAACCTTAACGCCCATATTTGAATAGTCTCTGCCTGATGTAAGTGTTCCGTCACCGCCTACGATAACGAGAGCGTCAATATTTTCTTTCTTTAAGTTTTCTACTGCAACTCCTGATAAGTTATCATAGATTATATTTCCGTTTTCATCTCTCTCAAGACCGTTCTGATTTCTTCTGGGATATTTGAAAAGGTTGTCTTTATTTGAATTATAGAGTATTGTACCGCCATCGCCAATTATTTCGTTTACAGTATCGCAGGTTAAGGGTATCATCTGGCTTTTGCCGAGATAAAGACCTCTGTATCCGTTTTTTATACCTACTACTTCCATACCGTATTTATTAATTGCTGTTTCTGTTGCCGCACGAATAACGGCATTAAGACCCGGGCAGTCCCCTCCGCCTGTTAAAATTGCAATTTTTTTAATATCACTCATCATATTTTCTCCTTTTTTACGTATCATATATTTATATTCTATCATAGTTTTACAAAAAAATCAAGTATATTTGTAAAATTTTAAAAATTTCTCACGGACGGGCTTTTACGCCGGTTATTTTATATCTTCAAGCGCCTTTTTAAGCTCTTCTTCCGTATATAATGAATTTAAAACTGCTATAAGCGGATTTGCTGTAATTCCTGTCGGCAGGTCAAGTTTTTTAAGCAATTTATCTCTTTTTTCCGCGCTCCCTTCCCTGCCGGACAGACCGCAGGCATACAGGGTTGCTTTTGTTATACTGCCGCTTTTTTCTTCAGCCTTGCTTGCAGAGTTTGAAATTGCTTCTCTTATAATATCGCTGCCTACCCCTTCAACTCCTAAAAATCCGTCTTTGGATTTTTCTTCTTTCCGTTTTTCTTTCCCTTCAATCTGCGGTATATAAGCGTGTTTTATATATTTATTTTCCACTATACCGCAAATGAAGTTTCTTATCAGAAATCCTGCACGGTCGGAGTCTGTAAAAATTATTATCCCTTTTTCCTTTGCCACTTTGCGGATAAGCTTTTGTTTTTCTTCATCTCTGAAGATATTAAAGCCTTCCGTTGAGATTATAAGAGTATCAAATATCTGGGACAGCTTTATTTTATCATATTTACCTTCGACAATTACCGCCTCTTTGATTTTTTGCATATTCTCCTCCGAAAAATCAGCCGAGCTTTGTCAGAATTTCGTTTGAGCGTTCCAAAAATGCTGACATCTGCGCGCTTGTAAGGGGTTTATGAGCAAGCATAGCAAGGTCGTTTATATAGTTACATATAAGCTTTGCCTTTTCCTCGTCTTTATTTTCTTTGATTTTCTGCACAATAGGACTTGATGTGTTAAGAATCAGCTTTTTCTCCTCAGGCACGGGTGGCATATTAATTCCCATAACAGCACTCATTTCCTGCATTCTGCGACTTTCTTCCGAAACATTTATTATCGCCGGAAGCGAGGTATTTTTAAGCGGTGCACATTCAACTACCATATTTTCATCGCCGATTGCTTTTTTGAAAATCTCAGCTATGCTGTCGTCCTTTTCCGCTTCTTTATCTATCGTATCTTCAACCGATGAATCTATACGTTTGAATTTATATTCGCTGTTTTTATATTCCACAAAGCTTATAAAATGCGAATCTATGGCATACGGCAGGAAAAGCACTTTTATTCCTTCGTTTTTGAACATTGCGATATACTGTGCCTGCACTTCCTCGTCCGATGCATAATATACGGTTTTTTCCGCATACTCGCTGAGCGTTACATACTCGCCTTCTGTGGTTTTGTACAGTACGCAGTCTTTCATTCTGTCATAAAAGCTCTCGTCACGCATACAGCCGTATTTTACAAACGGACTTATATCGTCCCAGTATTTTTCCAGGTCACCACGTGCGGTATTGAACATACCGGTAAGTTTATCAGCAACTTTTTTGGTTATATGAGCCGATACTTTTCTTACATATCCGTCGTTCTGCAGAAAGCTTCTTGATACATTAAGCGGAAGGTCGGGACAGTCAATGCAACCTTTAAGGAGCATAAGATATTCGGGGATAACTTCTTTTATGTTATCGGCAACGAACACCTGGTTATTATAAAGCTTGATTTTTCCTTCTATACCGCTGGCTTCGTGACGGAGTTTCGGGAAATAGAGTATTCCTTTAAGATTGAACGGATATTCTACGTTCAGATGTATCCAGAACAGCGGCGGGTCAAAATCCATAAACACTTTGCTGTAAAATTCTTTATATTCCTCGTCTGTGCATTCTGAAGGATTTTTAAGCCAAAGGGGATTTTTATCGTTTATAGGTTTTTCTTCTTCCTCATCTTTTTCCGCGTCTTTTATATAAATATCTACAGGAAGGAAGCTGCAATATCTGGTTAATATCTCTTTTATACGGTAATAATCGAGAAATTCTTCGTTTTCGGCGGAAACGTGAAGGATAATATCTGTTCCTACAGATGTTTTCATACCTTCGTTCATTTCGTATTCTATTCCGCCGTCACAGGTCCAATGTGCGGGTTTTGCACCTTCTTTATAGGATAAGCTGTCAATTTCAACTATATCCGCTACCATAAATGCTGAATAAAAGCCCAGACCGAAATGTCCTATAATGGACGCGCCTTCGCCTTCGCCTTTATATTTTTCCAGAAACTCTTCCGCACCCGAAAATGCTACCTGAGTTATATATTTTTCTATTTCTTCGGCAGTCATACCGATACCGTTATCTCTGAAAATAAGTTTCTTGCCCGCTTTATCTACAATAACATCAACCCGTCCTTCGCCGGCAAACTCTGCATCGCCGAGAGATGCAAGTTTTTTAAGCTTTGACACAGCGTCACAGCCGTTTGAGACAAGTTCACGTACAAATATATCTTTATCTGAATATAACCATTGTTTTATAATAGGAAAAATGTTTTCCGTATGTACAGCTATATTTCCTTTCACAAAAAATCACCTTTCTTTATAAAAAATTTGACTGATGTACCGTGGCACATCAGCCGCATTTTAATTATTAGTCCTGAACGGGAGCTCCTACGGGGCAAGCACCTGCACAAGCGCCGCATTCGATGCATTCGTCTGCATTGATAACGTATGTGCTGTCACCTTCAGAAATGCAGGATACGGGACATTCAGCCGCACAAGCACCACAGTTGATGCATTCATCAGTAATTTTGTAAGCCATTATTTACACCTCCTTAAATGGATTGCAATCTATGCTAAATATATTATAACACAGCTGTTTTATATTTTCAAGTCTTTTTTAAAATTTTGTAATTTTTTATTTAATCCTGTTCAAGCTCTTTTAAGATTTCCATATCCGCATCGTCATCGTGTCTGCTGACGTTTTTCAGTATTTTGATATCTTCCAGGTCATAGGTTTTCGGAACGGGACTGTCTTCAAGCTTTACAATTACGGTATGTTTGAGCGTAAGTGCACTCATTACTGTTCCCTTACCGTCAGGCGTCTGAACCAGAGCGCCGCTTCCCGGCATTCCTTTGCCCATTTCTTCATAGGTATCCTGTTCATATTTGAGGCAACACATAAGTCTGCCGCAGGTACCTGATATTTTTGTGGGGTTAAGTGACAAACCCTGTTCTTTTGCCATTTTTATGGATACGGGTATAAACTCGCCTAAAAAGCTGTGACAGCACAGTTTTCTGCCGCAGACGCCCAGTCCGCCAAGCAGCTTTGCTTCGTCACGTACACCTATCTGGCGCAGTTCTATTCTCATACGGAATACGGACGCCAGGTCTTTTACAAGTTCTCTGAAATCCACCCTGCCGTCTGCGGTAAAATAAAACAGTATCTTACAGCCGTCAAAGGTGTATTCCACGTCTACCAGGTTCATATTAAGATTATGTTTTGCTATTTTTTCCAAACCTATTTTATAGGCTTCTTTTGCTTTTTCAAGATTTTTTTCGTTGATTTTTATATCTTCCTCTGTAGCTTTGCGGATAACCGGTTTTAAGGCGGACTGTACTTCTTTTTCGTCTACCTCTCTGTTGGCTATCGCAACCTTGCCGAATTCTACGCCTCGTGCAGTTTCTACAATTACACTTTCACCCTCACTGCATTTTAAACCGTTTGGGTCAAAATAATATATTTTACCAACGCTTTTAAATCTTACTCCGACTATTTCTACCATATATAACCTCCCAGCTTCCGTATGCAAGTGTATTCACTGCCAGCGAATAATTCACGTTACGGCTTAGCATTTGTTTCGTTTTTATTATCATTTCTATCATATCGACTGCCGATTTTATTGTCATTTTATCGGAAAAATCTTCTATCATTTCAGATTTATCCGTATTCTGAAGCATATCGCAGCCACCTGTTTTTTTCAGCAGAACGTCTCTGAAAAAGCTCAGCATAAAATCAAGCAGGATATCGGCGTTATCCTTTGAGGATTCAAAAAAATTCGCTATTTCAAAGGATTTATATCCGCTCGTAGATTTAAGACTTGGCAGTTTTTCAAAAAATTCGTTTCGCAGATGTACAAATTCATCATCAAACACAAGCTCTTTTGCCCTGCCGATGTTTCCTTCGCAGTACGACAGGATATACGGGTTTATTTCCGATACCGCTATAGCTTTTTTTATTTCATCATCGCTGTATGGCAAAAACTCAAGCTTTATACTTCTTGAACGTACTGTTTCGAGCAGGGTATTGCTGTTTTGTATTAAAATCAGAAAAACTATATATTCCGGCGGTTCTTCAATGACTTTGAGCATAGCGTTTTGTGCTTCTGCCGTTATACCGTCACAGTCCGGCAGGATTATAACCTTTTTTGCCGCCATATACGGTTTTATCTGTGCCGTTTTAATGGTTTCACGAACATCGTCGACACCGATATTTTTCTTTCCGTCTCTCGGGCGGACCGTAATAATATCGGGATGAGTGCCTGTCCTCGCCAGGGTGCAGCCTCTGCATTTTCCGCAGGCATTTCCGGTTTCGCAGACAAGATAGCCCGCGAAGGTATACGCCATAAGCTTTTTGCCCATTCCCGAAGCACCTTCAAAAATATATGAATGACTGATTTTATCATTTTTAATACTGCTTTGCAGCATATTTTTTATACTGCTCTGCCCGATTATATTTTCAAACATTTAAGCTTACCTTTCAATATCGGGAATACCC
>JAZOTK010000143.1:0-3215 GCA_045657605.1 Clostridia bacterium | reverse complement strand
AGTAAAGATAGAGGGCGAAGTTTCAGCAGTAAGAGCAGCTGTTGATGCCGGAGTGGCGTATGCTAAAGAAAAAGGCAAATACATAGTTTCGCACGTAATTGCAAATCCGGGCGAAAATGTTGAAAAAATGGCATATCTCTTAGATATAAACAAAGATAAATTTAACAAAAAACTGCCTAAGAATCTTATAGGTGCTGATATAAAAGCTCAGCCTCACGAAGCCTTTGGGTTAGTTGAGGTGGAAGGTCTCGTAGCTGCTGTTACAGGACTTGATGCAATGCTTAAAACATCAACAGTAAGAGTTATTCACAGTGAAAAAAGACTGGGTGGAAGACTTGTAACCTTTGTTATAACAGGAAGCGTATCGGCAGTCAAAGCAGCAGTTGAAAACGGTTGCCGCACAGCATCAGAGCTTGGCAAGGTGTATGGCTGTGAAGTAATTCCGTCACCCCACGATGAGGTTGCAAAATTCTTCGACCTGGCGGAATAACAGAGTATTTATTTGCAGAAAGGCTATGATTTTATGTATGATATAAAATATATTGAACAGGCTGTAAGAGCTGCAATCGGTGAAATAAAAGAAAAAAACGAAACCGTCAAGGTGGGAGTGTCACAGAGACATATCCACCTGTCAAGAGAACATCTTGATATCCTTTTTGGAAAAGGCTATGAGCTTACAGTTAAAAAGGTGCTGATGGGTCGTGAATTTGCTTCAAACGAGGTTGTAACTCTTGTAGGCCCTTCACTTAAATCAATAGAAAACGTGCGTGTTCTCGGCCCTGTCCGTCCGAATACGCAGGTTGAAATATCAAAAACAGATACATTTGTACTTAAGGTAAGCCCGCCGGTACGTCCGTCAGGAAAGGTAGCAGGTTCTGAACGAATTGTTATTGTAGGACCTAAAGGTTCGGTGTATCTGAACGAAGGCGTAATTATTGCTAACAGACATATCCATCTGACACCGCAATACGCAGAGGAAAATGGTATAAAAGACAATGATTATGTAGATGTAGTTGTTGAGGGAGTAAAACCCACAAAATTCTATGATGTGCAGGTTCGTGTAAGAGATGATTTCAATACGGAAATGCATATTGATACCGATGATGCGAATTCTACAGGACTGAAAAACGGCGATAAAGTAAGAATTATAAAGAAATAGGGGCGATAAAGTGTTTGCACTTGAAAGACAGAAAAGAATACTTGAGCTGCTAAGTGCCGAAGGTGCAGTATGGGTCAGCAAACTGAGCGCAGAGCTTGGCGTAACGGAAGAAACCATAAGACGTGACCTTGAAAAGCTTGAAAAGCAGGAAATGCTCACCAGAACACACGGCGGTGCCGTATCGGTAGCTGAAAGTACGTATGAAATGTCCCTTGAAAACAGAAAACAGATAAACTCCGAAACCAAGGAACGCCTTGCAAAAGAAGCGGTCAAATATATAGTTCCCGGAGATACAATTTTTTTAGATGCTTCGACTACAACTTTTTATATGGCGAAGGAAATAAAAAAACTGAGTAACATTACTGTAATTACAAATTCGCTGCGAGTGGTAAACGAGCTGGCAGGAATAGAAAATATCAAGCTTATATCCGTAGGAGGACAGGTTGGCAAAAACCAGTCGTTCGTAGGAGCAACAGCCGAAAAAGCTATTGAAGAATGTTATTTTGTAAGCAAGATGTTTTTCAGCAGTAAAGGTGTAACGGAGAATGCCGGTATACTTGAAAGTAACGAACAGGAATGTGCAATAAAACAGAAAATGTTCGGCAATGCCAAACTGAAATATTTCTTATGTGACAAAAGCAAAATCGGACGTGTCGGATTTATAAAGCTTACAAGTCTTGATACGATAGACTATTTTATAACCGATGCAGTGCTGAGCAAGGAATACAAAGAAAAATTTGCAGAATATGATGTGGAACTCATAACAATATAAAGACGGCTGAGGCTGTCTTTTTTTTCTATGATGTCATAACATAAAAAACCGGATATTGCGTATTTTCGCAATATCCGGTTTTGATTAATAATTGTTTCTTATTTTTTTAAGAATGTAATTATATAATAGCATTGCTGCAAGTGCAAGAACTATCGCACTGCTTGTAATATATACCCATGGTTCTACGGAATTTTCTATTTTCAGACTTTCCCACAGACTATTCTGAAGTGCCAACGTTTCGGGATCGAGATTTTCATAATAGCTTGTAGGGATATCCATATCGGTCGGATAAAGAATATCCATTACATCTTCGTTCCAGTCTTCCATATAAGCAATATATTCCTCGTTTGAGGTTACGTTATCATTAGGTGAGGAATATGCGATATATTCAGCGTTTGCAACGGCGATTTCATCAGAAAGCATAAAGTTGATATATATTTCCGCAAGCTCTTTGTTTCTTGCACATGTGGGAACACACATGGAATCCACAAAAACGTTCGTACCTTCTTTTGGATAATAAAATGCAAGACTGTCATTGCTGTCATACATAGTCAGAAAATCACCTGCATAATAGGGAGCAACTGCTGCTGAACCGTTTTTCATTTTATTGAAAATTTCGTCCATTACATAGCTTTGTATAAGGGGTTTTTGTATTTTAAGCTTTTCTGCCGCCGCTTCCCATACCGCAGGGTCAGTTGTATTTACATCACCGCCGACGGAATAAATAGCTGTTCCGAAAGCATCACGGGGATTATTGAATTGCAGTATCTGTCCCGAATATTTTTCATTCCATAACAAATCCCAGCTTCCGGTATCTTCCTCGTCAACCATTTCTGTATTATAAATAATACCTACCATTCCGAAGGTATAAGGTACGGAATATTCGTTATTTGGGTCGAAGAACAGGTCTTTGAATTCTTCATTAATATATTTATAATTGGGAATGTTATCAAAATTCAGTTTCTGGAGCATCCCTTCGCCAATCATTCTTGAAATCATATATTCTGAAGGAATAACAATATCATACGAGGCGGATCCGCTTTTAATCTTGTTGTACATATCCTCGTTGCTTGCATAGGTTGTATAGTTTACCGTAACGTCCATACCCAGCTCTTCTGCACAGTATCTTTCAAAATCCTCGTTTACATTCAGAGAATCCTCCGATCCGTCTGAAATATATTCGCCCCAGTTATATACATTGAGTGTATACGAATCGCTGTCTTGTGAACAACCGCAGAGACCGAGAACAATTAGTGCGACTATAGCTAAAACTATTCTTCTCAT
>JAZOTK010000142.1:0-6532 GCA_045657605.1 Clostridia bacterium | reverse complement strand
TACGTCACCATAGATAATAGTAACTTCTTCTTCACCTACTACAAGGTAAGCAACTGCAGCTTCACCAACGCCTGTGCCGCCCATGATAATTTTGTATGTACCTTCAGCGAGTACGTCGCCGTCTACAAAATCATCTTTCATTGTGAATGTAACTGTACCTGTTGCTTCTGTTGCATCTGCAGCCATTGCAGGTGCATCAAACTGATTGATGTAACCGATAGTTTCTATCGCAGGAAGTGCGTCATCTGTTTTAGATTCAACTTCATAAACGATAACTGTTAACTGATCAGTTTCAGTTGTTGTGTAAGGAATGTTTACAGTTGTTGTGCCTTCATCAACAACGTCTCCGATTGTTACGTCAGATGCAAATGCCATGCAGGAACCTGCCATAGCTATTGCCATTGCTAAAGAAAGCGCCTTTTTTGTTAAGGATTTCATTTAAATACCCTCCTCTTTTAAGATTTTTTAGTCATTTCTTTGATACGCTTCTGCTTCCGTTGAGACAACCGCAATGTCCCGCAAATGCGTACTTATACGTCCGTCCTCCGAACGTACACAAATATCACGTCCACCGGGCGTCCCCTACTACGTGTACAACTCCGCAATTGTACTGCAATCCGCACGATTACCGCAGCAGACTAGACCGATTTCGTATGATAGTGTGAAGAATCCGCGACCGTTACATGGTATGGTCAACTCCACATAGTAATATTATACCACACAAAAATCAAAAAAGCAAGCTTTTTATAAAATATAATGCACAAAAATCAGCATCACAAATATAGCAATATGCCCAAAGGCAAAAAGCAGGTTGTCTTCTCCATATCTTTATTCCATACTGTCACGCAGCTTTTTGAGCGCCTTTTTTTCTATTCTTGACACGTAAGACCTGGATATTCCGAGCTGACGTGCTATGTCGTGCTGTGTTCTGACAGCCTTGCCGCTTAGCCCGTAGCGACCGGTTAATATTTCGATTTCCCTCGCTGTGAGGACTTCTTTCATCTTCCTATATAAATAACTTACCTGCATTTTCAAGTTTACCTTATCTTCTATAAGTTTGTCATCATCTTCTATGATATCCATCAGAGTAATACTGTTGCCTTCTTTATCCGTACCTATAACCTCATTTACAGAAACCTCGTTCTGCAGTTTTTTCTCGCCGCGTATGCTCATAAGAATTTCGTTGTCAATACATCTTGCAACGTAGGTTGCAAGTTTTGTCCCTTTGCTGCCGTTATAACTCGAGACGCCTTTTATAAGTCCTATTGTGCCGATTGAAATAAGGTCATCGTTGTCTTTGCCTGTACTGCTGTATTTTTTTGCGACGTGTGCTACAAGCCTTAAGTTTCGTTCTATCAGAATTTCTCTTGCCTTCTTATCTCCTTCGTACATACGTTTTAAATACATTTCTTCTTCCTCTGTTGTAAGCGGTTTCGGGAAAGAACCTCCGCTACCGAGGTAGCCGGCGAAAAACCATACGTTAAAGACGGCGGATATCAGCAAAGCTATTATTTCTGCCATAATTACAAACTCTCCTTTTTAATTACAGATAAATGTTTATAGATAATTATATGCATAAATTCTCTGTAATTTGACAAAATTTGCAAGCCATGCAAAAAAATATATTTAATTTCATAAGTCAAAATAACTAAATTTTGTGAGAATAGAATAAAATATATGACATTATTGCAGAAAAAATCGGGCGAACTGCAAAAAAATTAAAAAAACTATTGATTTTTCAAAAAACTTATGGTATAATATCTCATATATATTTCTATTTTGTGAGGTGAAACCGATGCCTAATATTAAATCAGCTAAAAAAAGAGTTAAAGTTATCAGCACAAAAACTCTGAACAATCAGATGACTAAATCTGCTCTTAAGACTTCTATCAAAAGATTTGAAGCTGCTGCTCTTGAAGGAGACAAAGCTAAAGCAGATGCAAGCTACAGACTTGCTGTTAAAAAGATTGACCAGGCTGTCGCAAAAGGTATTTTGCACCAGAATACAGCTGCACGCAAAAAATCTAAGCTTACATTAGTATTGAATAAAGTAGGTTAATATGCAGTTTAATACACGCAGTGCTCTGCACTGCGTGATTAATTCGGGTTATTCTTAAAAGTACTGAAAGATTACGGTTTTACGGTAATCTTTTTTTATTTTCTTTATATCAAACACTAAAAAAGGCACCGCAAACGATTTGCGGTGCCTTTTATCTTACTTATATTAACCTTCAATTTTTATAGAATCATATTTTTTTGTATCGTTTTCAATTTTCGCTTCAGCTTTCCAGCTTTCTACAAACTTTTCTTCCGCCTCTGCTACGATAGCTTTTTTCAGCGTTTCGTTTGTATTTGTTGCTACATATGCATCATAAGCTGTGAGCGGATATCTTTTTATAATATGATATCCGAAAGAAGATTTTACGGGTTCGCTCACTTCATTTTCCTGGAGTTTAAATGCAGCGTCTTCAAACTCGGCTACCATACTTCCGTCTTTTGCAAACGTATAGCCTTCGGGGTTTGCTGCACTTCCGGGGTCTTCGGATAATTCTGCCATAAGAGAATCAAAATTTGCTCCCGCTTTTATTTTGGCAATAGCATCCTGTGCCAGTGCGAGTGCCTCCTCTTCGCTACGGATAACGCTGCCTGTCTGCGGGTCAGTTGTCTGGAAAAGAATGTGTTTTACTGTTCTGTATTTTTCGCCGTAATATTTCTTCATTTCTTCTTCGCCGGCGGAAATTGTTCCGTCTGCCGCATATTTATCAAAAAGCATTGTTCTCAGATATACTTTTTCATAAGCAGCTCTGAGTCCTTCTTCGGTAAGGTTATACTGTTCCATAGTGCTTGCCATAGAAGACATTACCTGAGAAATCTGTTTTTTAGCTTCGGGTGTTTCCGCACTAAATCCCGCTTCTTTCGCTTTCTGTGCAATAATCGTTGCATCTATTGCATCTTCAAGTGCACGTTCTTTTGCTGCATCTCCCGCTTTTTTACCTTCAATTTCTGTTGTGTTCCAGAAATCTTCCGTAGACGCCGCCGATGCCGCGGTCTGCTGAATATTCATTTTAGCAACCTCAAGATAGTACATATATTCAGCGGTTCTGATTTCCTCACCGTTTACGGTTACCACTTTTGAAGCATCAACTACATTCACAAGGTTACAGCCGCTGATACAAACAGCAGCGAGAGCCAATGCCATAAAACTCAAAATTCTTTTTTTCATAATATCTTTCGCCTTTCTCTCACGTACTTTTTTCTTTCCTCTGTGAGACGAGGATATATCTACCTATATTATACAACAAACATTTATACATTTCAATAATGTAATAAAATTTTAACATTGACGAAATACATTTGAAACACAAGCCCATGAAATCAGGTAAAAATTTTGAAAACCGCAAGTGCTATCATAATAAAACCGGGCAAAAGACCTGACAGAATTTTGAATTTTGAAGAAAGAGTTTTTATTTTTTTGCCGACTGCTATCCCCGTTTCAATAAAAATTATTTCAAAAACTCCCACGAGAGGCGGAAAACAAAAACCGGCAGCACCTGCCACGCCAAGACCCAGTCCCGCTCCCAGGACATCGGCAGTAAGTGCAATCCCTACTGCAAGGGCTTCGGTAAAATCAATACTGCCCGATTTATCCAGGTCGGTTTTTACCGGATTACGTACAATGGTTACGGTAATTCCCAGCGAACGGAAAGCAAGCGAGGCTACCGTGCGGGATTCGGGAATATCGCTGTGAGGCATAATATTCTGCAGAAGAAACCATATCCCAACAGCAAGCAAGGCTATATTTCCCAAGGCATATGCCAGGTCCGGCGGAAATATATGCGCTATGCTGTCACCGAGGAATACGGCAATATATCCGCCTATAACGGAGCAAAGCACTATCGTCAGCAGCGACCGCACGGGAAGTCTTATCCCCCGACTGCCGTAGGCTATGCCTACTGCGAAAGCATCAATGCCCATAAGCGCGGAAATTACTACTATCAGCACGGTATCGGGCTAATACATACCCTGCCTGCCGAAAAAGAGGCATGTATTACCAATCCGTTTTCAATATAAATCATTACGTGTCCGGGCATATATATAATATCCCCCATCTGTGCCTCATCAGCTCTTTTTGAAAACGCCTTCTGCCCCGAGCTGTCACGCGGAAGGTCAATGCCGAAACACCCGTAAACGTATTTTGTCAGCGCGGAACAGTCCACGCTGCCGTGTTCCTCTCCCCAATCGTATGGCATTCCGAGAAATTTTACCGCCTGAACAATTATGTTATGAGGTGTTTTCGGGAGAACTCCAAAAATTACGCCATCGGGTTTTTCGTGGCATTTCCACACGAGCTGCCCGTCTTTTAAAACAGGCAGCCTCAAAAGCCCGTTATGAACAGGTATTTTGGTTGACATAAAATATTCAGTTCCATCTATGCGTACGCATCTGTCGGTTACTGTGGCAAAGCTATCGTATTTTTCCGGGGTTGCGAGGGCTACATCTTTGCATCTGACCCAGCCCTCACAAAAGTCGGTTTTTACAAAATACATACCGCCGATACAGTCCGAGATTTTTAACCACGTACAAGGCAGAATGGAGCTTTCGATATTTCTGTCAAAGCCGTTTTCGTCACGAATGCTGTTTTCGGACGGAGTTTTTCTGACAAGCGTCCGCACAGCTGTTATTCCGTGAACGTCTTTTCCCATCAGCAGCCACAGTCGCCATGGGGAGGATAAAACTCCTCAAAGGGGAATTTTATCTTTTCAAATAATGTGCAGGGGTCATCATCTGTAGTTGTTACACAATCCTTATCGGGAATACAGTAATCTATGCTCGGGACGAGGATTTGTACGCTTCTCTGGAGGCGTGCAATCACGAAAATACCTATTGTAACATAAACCCTTTTCTTTTCATCGCTGGGCGGACACAGACCTCCGTCAAAAAGACCGCAGATGATTTCGGGAATAGATCTTGCGCAAGGCGTGCAGGAATCGTCACAGTCACAGGGGTTTTCCTGTTTGCAGTTGCAGTCACAGCATACATCTGTCAGCTTGACGTTAAGGGCAACAGGGTCGACAACTTCCACAACCGCTTTAGGCAGATTTGTTCGTTTCGGTAAAATCATATCGGCAGAATTCGGGATATACTGCGACGAGAAGACATAAGCGCTACCCTCCGAGCCGAACAGAATTACCTTTTTAGTGTATGTAGCGAGTCCTTCCATAGTTACCGATTTTGACATTCCGCATGCAACTTCAATATATATACGGAAA
Source organism: Clostridia bacterium (assembly GCA_045657605.1). Taxonomy (GTDB): domain Bacteria; phylum Bacillota; class Clostridia; order RUG12999; family RUG12999; genus JAZOTK01. The sequence goes on along the minus strand of JAZOTK010000142.1, from coordinate 1,262 downwards.
TAGAAGCTGATGTCAACACCGTAATATCCTCTGTTAAACGGCACGGGTTCAACATCGGTAGTCACCCATATAATTTCCGCTTTACGGAATTTTACCGATGTAGCGTTATCAATAGTGTTCTGGTCGCAAGGCGAGAAAAACACCCTTAAATCTTCAAGGCATTCTTTATCCTTACAAACATCAAAAACCTTTTCTGCCTGGATACATACCGTGTCGTTTGCACAACCCGGGTGTGGCATATTGTTTCTTTCAAGTGCCATATAAATTCACTTCCTTAAAATATTTGTACCTGTTTTGCAGGTTCATTAATATAATATGAAGAAAAACATAAAATGTGCACGATAAAATGAAAAACATAATTTTTTGGCGAAATATTAAATTGTTTTTTTGACTTTTATTGACATCTGTCTTGATTTATGCTATACTATTATTATATAGTGGCATATTATATAATGACGGCATATTTGCCGCAGGAATGGAGATTATTATGGAGAAAACGGCGGTTGTGCTCGGATTCTTTGACGGATTGCATCCGGGACATATTTCGCTTATTGAAAAAGCGGTCAGTTTAAAAAGCAGTAATCTGAAAGCTGTTGCATATATATTCGATATACATCCGGCTCAGGTTGCGGGCAAAAATATGCCTCTTATAATGAGTCTTGCACATAAAAAAGACGCGCTTCTCAGACTCGGCATTGACAGAGTCGAGGTGCAAAAGGTTGACCGCGATTTTCTGAATACTTCGCCGCAGGATTTTGTTAAAGAGATACTTTCCCAAAAACTTGGTGCGGAGTATGTAATTACAGGAGAAAATTACACATTCGGTAAAGGAAAAGCCGGAAATCCGGAAGTTCTGTCGCAGGAATGTGAAAAATACGGAATTAAAGTAATCTGTATGCCTTCGGTTAAAATTGACGGAACTGTTATAAGCAGTACCGTTATCAGAGGGCTTATCGAAAACGGTGATATAAAAAAAGCCGGCAGTCTTATGTCGGAAAGCTATGAGCTTAGCGGCGAGGTTATCCTTGGCAGACAGGACGGCAGAAAAATGGGGTTCCCCACTGCTAATATGCTGCCTCCCGATAACAGGGTATTACCGCCATGCGGAGTGTATGCCACCACTACGGTTGTTCACGGGAAATCATATCCTTCGGTTACAAATGTAGGATATGCACCGACTTTTGGCGGAAAAACAAAGGTTGTAGAAACCAATATACGTGGATTTGACGGAGATTTGTACGGCAAAACAATTACCGTGAAAT
>JAZOTK010000141.1:0-2469 GCA_045657605.1 Clostridia bacterium | reverse complement strand
CTCCTTTGCTTTTTCAGCCATATAATCTTCACTGCTGAAGGATTTTACCATCAGAATATTCTGTATTGATTCCTGCATAAACGAACTTGTTTTTCCGTCACATTCCTGGCATTTTTTATGGAAAAACTTCATTTTTGTACTGTACAGTCTTGACAAAAGCATAACAACAGGGCCCATTATAAGCACGGCAATGGAGAATCTTGCATCAAGAGTAAACATAACCCTGAAACCTTCGACAAGCCTTGTCACAAGCCCTATAAACGCCGGAATGAGTGTTATTACGCCTGTGACTATCACAGCTACATCATTATTTATTCTGTTGAGCAGTTCACCGGAATGATATGCACTTACATCTTTCCAGTTTTTAAGCAGAATTTCTTTAAATATTTTATTTTTCAGACTTATCGTAAGTCTGCCTGTTGCTCTGACTTCAAGGGATTTTATAATGGCGCTTATTACAAGTTGCAGAGCGAGAATACCGCATAACATAATTACATTATGCACCCAGCTTTCACCACTCTGACCGGTAGCGGCATCAATAACACCCCTGTATGCCAATGCAACTTTTACTCCTAACACAGCAAATATAGAAGTAAGTGCCGTCAGCAAAAGTATTTTTATATATGCACATGATGAATTTTTAATTACCCATTTTAATGAGTTTTTGTTAATTTTTTTATTCATCTTAATCCTCCGGTTATATCAAAATATGTACAAACCCACAAATAGAGGGCTTGTACATATAGCAATTACTTATTTTATCTCTCTGCCGCCGTCTCCGATTTCAGACACATAGAATGAAGCCGGATAGCCTATTTCTTTTTCATAGGCAGCTCCAACCTTCTCAATAAATTCGTCAACAAATTCTTCTTTTACGATACTTACGGTACAACCGCCGAATCCGGCTCCTGTCATTCTTGAACCTAAAGTACCTTCTATTTTTCTTGCTTCAGATACAAGTGTATCAAGCTCTTTTCCTGTTACTTCATAAAGGTCACGGAGAGAATCGTGAGATGCATTCATAAGTATGCCAAACTGAGCTATATCGTCTCTGCTGAGTGCTTCTACTGACTTTACAACTCTGTCTATTTCGTATATAACATGCTCTGCTCTGCGACGTACTGTTTCATTTTCAATTTTTTCCGAATAAATTTCAAAGTTTTCGGGAGTTACATCTGCAAGACAGGTAATGTCCGGCAAATATTTTTTCAAAGTCTCCACAGCAGATTCACATTCTCCTCTGCGTTCATTATATTTTGAATCGGCAAGGGAACGTTTTTTATTTGTATTTGAAATAACAATTTTACAGCCTTTGATATTAAGAGGTATCAATTTATAATCAAGAGTTGCACAGTCAAGGTAAATAGCGTGATTTTTTTTGCCCATAGCTGAAGCAAACTGGTCCATTATACCGCATTTCACACCTATGTACTCATGCTCAGCTTTTTGGGAAAGCTTTGCCATTTCAATCATATCAACCGGCTCAGTTATGCCTTTTTCTTCATTTGATATTGTGGCAAAAGCAAGTGCTGTTGCAACTTCAATAGCCGCAGATGAAGACAGTCCTCCCCCATGAGGAGTTGTATCGTCAAACAGCATATCACAACCTACAATAGCATATCCGTCTTTTTTCATAACATCAGCAACACCAAGCTGATAGTTACCCCATTTTAAATCTTTATATGCATCGAGATTGTTTATATCAGCTTCAACTACAACATCAAGGTCTGTTGCCGCCATACGTATTATATTATCATTTCTGCGGCGATAAGCTATTGCGGTACGCATAGTAAGTGCCGCAGGGAAAACAACACCACCGTTATAATCCGTATGTTCACCTATCATATTAACTCGTCCGGGCGAAGCGAAAAATCTGATATCGCCACCTTCTCCGAACATATCTTCAAACTGTTTTTTTATTGCTGAAAGTTCCATTTTTATCCTCCAAAATTAATTGTTTGCTTTTTTAAACTTTTCATATGCCGCACGTAATTCTTCGGCTTTTTCTTCCGGAGCTGTGGGATTGCAATGAGCCCACACGCCCGTTTCGCTGGAAGCGTCGAATTTTATTTTATCAGCCGCACGCATCGGTGGGAAAAATTCAATATGGAAATGATAATATTCTGACGTATCACCGCTGTTTACCGGATTCTGATGCATACACATCATATACGGGAACGGCATATCAAACAGGGCATCAAAAGTACCTGCTGTTTCTTTAAGAATTTTAGCCAGATTCATTTTTTCGCTTTCTGTGAACTCGGCAAGATTCTGTTTATGTTTTTTGCTCATTATGTACATGCCGTAAGGATATTCGGTGAAAAACGGCAGGAATGTCACAAAATCTTCATTTTCGATAATTATTCTTCTGCCGTCACGAACTTCATCTGCCAGCATATCGCAGAAAATACAATTACCTTTTTCTGTTTTATATTCCTTTGCTGATTCCATTTCAAGCTGTATTTTTTT
>JAZOTK010000140.1:0-5440 GCA_045657605.1 Clostridia bacterium | reverse complement strand
AAGGACGGACGGAGAAATGCAAAAACTTATTCTCGTTGTGGAAGACGAAAAACCTATACTTGATATACTGAAATTCAACCTTGAGAAAGAAGGATATAAGGTTGCGGTAGCCTCGGATGGCGAAGAAGCGGTAATTATGGCGAGACAGGTAAACCCCGATTTGATTCTCCTTGATGTCATGTTACCTAAACTCAGCGGATTTGAGGTATGCCGGAATGTGAGAAAATGGTCTCAGACACCGATAATAATGCTTACCGCAAAGGGAGAGGAGACCGATAAAATTACGGGACTCGAACTGGGGGCAGACGATTATATAACAAAACCGTTCAGTATGCGGGAGCTTTCGGCAAGAATTAAAGCCAATATGAGAAGAACTGCATCGGATACTGCCGAAGAAACAAAGGGGCAGACGGGCAGTATTATCACTTTCGGGGAATTGAAGATTGACTGTGACCGTTATGAAGTGTTCCGGGGAGGGGTTTTTATAGAGCTTACCCTTAAGGAATTTGAACTGCTCAGATTTCTTGCATTTCAGCCGGGTAAGGTAATGACAAGAGAAGTGTTGCTTGAAAAGGTGTGGGGATATGAATATTTCGGAAGTGACCGCACCGTTGACGTAACTGTAAGAAGGTTGCGTGAAAAGCTTGAAGAAGACCCTTCCGAGCCAAAATATGTAAAAACCAAAAGAGGCGTGGGTTATTACTTTGAAAAAGAGGTATAATTCAGATGTTCAAAAGTATAAAATGGAAACTTGTGCTTATGTTTACGCTGATGATAGTAGCCGTAATACTTCTGGTAGGTACCTTTTCCAGGGCAAATATCGCAAGATTCTATATTGAAGATTTTGATTCAAAGATAGAAAGTGCGCTTGACGGGGAGTTTTATGCCAAAATTACGGAAGCTGTGGAAACAGGAACGGTATCATCAATTGCGGATGCATATACGGGTCGGTTGGGTATAGATTTATACCGCAATCTTTATCTGCTTGACGGAAAAACAGCAAAAATCCTCTACAGAACAGATAAAAGCACATTTGAAAGTCTTGAAAAAACACCGAATATAATTGCCGCTTTAAACGGAAAAGAAGGCGGAGAAATATATGAGCAGAATGCATATATGGATTATGCAAAGCCTGTTCTTTCCGAAGACGGAACGGTGAAATTCATAATTTACGTAAAAGATACAAAAGATGAAGTAAATGAAATAATCTCGACAATACTTACAATAATACTTCAGTCGCTTATGTTCGGTCTGGCAATAGCTCTGATTATCGGTTATTTTATGTCAAAAACCATAACTGCGCCTATAATATCTCTTACATATAATGCGGAAAAGCTTGCTGCAGGTGAGTTTGAAAGCAGGATAGACGTGAAGTCGGATGATGAAATCGGACAGCTTACAAATACATTTAATACAATGGCGGGCACTCTTAAAGGAACGCTGACTGCCATAGGAGAAGAAAAAAACAAGCTGGAAACAATTCTTACGTTTATGAACGACGGAGTAATGGGCTTTGACCGCAGCGGCAGAGTAATACACACCAACCCGGCGGCAGAACGCCTTTTGGGGATTACTTCGGCGGACAGTATTGATTTTGACAGCTTTTTCGGTTTTGCTGATATTTCTCTTGAGGAAATAGTATTTAAAATAAACGAAACATTGCAAAGAGATGTAAGTCATAACGACAGACAGCTTCAGATGTTTTTTGCGGCTGTTGCAAAGGATACGGTTTCTGCGGTTATAGTTGTTGTCCGTGACGTTACGGAACAGCACAAGCTGGAGCTTTCAAGACGTGAGTTTGTATCAAATGTATCGCACGAGCTGAGGACTCCTATAACAACAATTAAAAGCTATACAGAAACGCTGATTGAATCTGACGATATGCCGCCTGAAATGATGAAAAATTTCCTTTCGGTAGTTGCAAAAGAGGCAGACCGTATGACGAGGCTTGTGTTTGATTTACTTGAGCTTTCAAGACTGGATTATGACAATCAGAATATGCCTAAAGAGCATTTTGATCTGAAAGAATTATTACGTGATGTTACGGATAAACTAAGCTTTGAGGCGGATTCGCGACAGCATCGTATGGTGTTATCATTCGCGGGCAATATTCCGTTGTTTTACGGAAACCGCGACAGAATCGAGCAGGTGGTTACAAATATAATTACCAATGCAATGAAATATACTCCTGACGGCGGAGAAATAAAGGTTTCAGCAGGAGCTATATATAACAGCGTGTATATAAAGGTGAAAGACAACGGAATAGGTATTCCCGGTGAGGATTTACCTCACGTGTTTGACCGTTTTTACAGAGTTGACAAGGCGAGATCGCGTCAAAGCGGCGGTACAGGTCTGGGGCTTGCGATTGCAAAAGAAATTGTGAATGCACACGGCGGTACAATTTCAATCGACAGCACACCGGGCAAGGGGACGCTTGTGACAATACAGTTTTCAACTGAGAATAATGAGGCTGTGTAATTAATATGTCACTTTTTCTTAAAGCAGTTGTAATAGTCCTGTAACATTAATATAGTATAATATATGTAAAGAAAATTATAAGCGAAAGGAATGATTGCTTTGATTAAGAAAATGCTGTACATATTAACGGTAACAATCGGCGTAATGCTTTTCTGCGGTATTTCTGCCAGTGCGGCACCCGGAGAGATGAGTTCACTTCCGTCATCAAGCGGTCTGCTTTGCATTGATATATATAATCCGGAAACAGTTGTTTCCACCACAACGCAGAGTGATTACGTTCTTTCGGGCGTGGCAAAGAGCGGTGTGGTAGTGAGCGTATATTATCAGGAAAAATCCACAGGAAAATATAAACTGGTAACTACTGACGGAGTATCTGCCGTACAGACAATAGGAGCCAGCGGATATTTTGCTCAGCGAATTTCTCTTATGGAAGGCAAAAACAATATTCTTGTGCGTGTTGATGCAACAGGTGAATCTGATACAGCACTGCAGATAGTTGAGCTTGAAATTAATCTTTTGGTGGACAGTTTCTGGGACAGATTCAGAAGCACTTCCCAGAACATGGAAATGGAACTGCGTAACGCATTCAGACGATGAGGAAAGAGATTTTTAAGAATATAACAATGGTTACGCTAATTTTTATTAGCGTACTTTTGTTTTCAAAGATATGGTTCGGTGAATATCTTATTCCGGGAAAGGAATTTATTATCCGCGGAAGTGCCGGAGAAGTACAGACCATAGCGGTTGAAGGAATAATAATGCCTAAACGTATAGTTATAACGGGTAACGATAAAAGGCACAGCGTTCTTAAGGGCATGGAGGAGTACAATGGGTGCTATGAAGCGGTTAAAGAGTTTTTCATACCGCTCAGTGGCAAAAACATAAAATTTGAAGTAGTTGCTGAACAGGAATGGACTGCTGCGCTGAAATCAAAATCGGTGCTTCTCGATTATGGAAGTGAGTGTAGTAGTGATGTTTTGTCAAAGACAACTATGACTCTTCCGGAAGGGAACATAAAGGAAATTATAATAACACCGGGTACGACTGTGATGTCAAAGCCTTCGGTATATGTAAAAAATACCGTAAGCGGAGAGATACTTAAAGCATCTCCTCAAACAGGATACGGAAGCATTTCACAGCTTATGACATCATATTTATCGGGAGAAAATGTAAGCAATCTGCCTTTTGCATTTGAGCTTGGTTTTGACCGGGTAAAAAGTTCTGCGCAGGATATTTCACTCAGCACACTCCTGGATTCAAATATAATAATAGGACTGAAGGATATATCTGTTCCGGAGATAAAAATAGTAAAACCGGATAAGGCATGGCTTGCGGATGAGATGAGAACTGATGCACTGCTGTCTGTGCTGGGATTTAAACCGGCATCAACCCGAAGATATATTGAGAAAGATGATGCGCTTGTTTTTGTAGACAGCAATGCAACGCTGAAAATTCATTCAGGCGGATTTATTGAATATATGGCAGAAAACGGCGGCATTCCGCTTTCGGGAGACGGCAAAAACGATGTATCAAGATCTGTTGAGACAATGTATAGCCTGGTAAGGGCTATAGCTAAAACATACAGTATTCCGGAACAGCAGATACAGGTTTATTCGGATATTACGGATAATATGAATACTTCTGCCGAGATATATATGGATTATTATGCCGGCGGAGTTCCGGTAATCATAAAAGGAGAGTCAGGAATAGAGCATACTATAGGCTTTACATTAAAAGACGGGATGATAGTGGGCTTCAAGCAATATCTGTACAGCTTTGAAAAAACGGGTGTGGATATTGGTGAGCGGTCTATGGTATCGGCAATAAACCGGTTTAATGAAAAGCACAGCAGTGAAGCTTTGTATATTTCGGATTTATACAGCGCATATATAGCGGAAGGGGAAACCGTATCCGTAAAGTGGTGTGCAAAATCGGGAGATAAAGATACAATTGAAATTATAAATTAAAGGAGGGGAATGAGTAATGCACTGGTCAAGAGTGAAAACGATACTTATTTTCCTCTTTTTGTCGCTTGATATATTTATGCTGGCATATATTCTCTATGCAAATCATGACCCGTATACAACGGCAAAAAGCGAAATTGATGATATAATAGGGATATATTCTGCAAATAATATAGAAATCGACGGGAAAATAATTCCGCATAAGACAGAAAAGCTTGGTATAATAGAGATGGATAACCTCTGGACAAGCCGGGAGAGGATAGCCGCGCGGTTCTTCCCGGAAGGATATGCCGTAGAGGGCGGTAGGTTTGTGAACGGTGGGAAATCTCTGGAATTTTATGAAGATTATTTCATGTATAAAAATTCAGCAGTTTCGGCTGAAGAAGGCGCAAGAACAGACGGATTTATGCGGGAGCTCGGCATAGATCCACAGAGGGAGTGCTATAGCGGTGATACTGTCCGCCAGAGGATAGACGGGAAATCGATTTTTGAAACCGCAGTAACCGTGGAAGGTGGTAAAAACGGTATTTCGGAGCTGAGGGGATATTGGATTATATCGGACAATGAAAATACGATGGGGAAAGACCCTGTAAAGCTAAGACCGATATCCGGAGTGCTGATAGAGTTCCTTGCCACAAATGCTTACAATAAAGATGGAGACCGTATAGTTTCCATTGAGACCGGATATAGTACAGGAACACCGGCAAGTGATACAACCCATAAGCTGGTTTCTGTTCTGCCGGCATACAGAATAACATCTGCAAGTGGAGGATATGCGGTGTTTGATGCGACTGAAGGAGCATTGCTTTACGAAGGAAGAAACTGAATTTTTTCGGAGAAAGGTACAATAACGTGACTGAATTTAAAGGACTTACGGAAAAACAGGCAGAAGACAGGCGAAAAAAAGGTGAAGTAAATAAAACAAGACGCAGATATACAAAAACTGTGGGCAGAATTATTTTTGACAATCTGTTCACCTATTTTAATATTCTTACCGT
>JAZOTK010000139.1:0-15137 GCA_045657605.1 Clostridia bacterium | reverse complement strand
ATATTGCTGGGCAAGACCGCAGTTTTCTCCGAAATAATTTTCGCCGGCGGTACGTATGTCAGGATATTTTGCACATTCATCGGGATAGAGGGAGAGCATGGCTTTGTTAATCCATGTATCAACGGGAAAAACTCCAAATCGTCCACAACCGAAAAGGAGAATGCAGTCGGATACCTTGTTTCCTATTCCTTTGTCGGAAAGAAGCATCTTCTTTGCTTCAGAAAGGGGCAGTGTTTTGAGAGCGTCAAGATCAAGACGACCGCTGTTTGCAGCCAGTACGGCATCTGCAATGTAAGCGTCACGATACCCGCAGCGTAGAGGAGCAAGATCGGCGGCGGTAATGCCTGCCAGGTCTTTATACGAAGGGAAGGTGTAATACGAAACCCCGTCCATTTTTATTTCCTTGCCGAAATTTTCGCAAAGTCTTGAAATAATTCCCTTGATACGGGGGATATTATTGCTTGCGGAAATTATAAACGACACTACCGTTTCCCACGTATCCTGATTTAAAATGCGTATCCCACTGCCGAAGGAGGTGGCTTTTCGCATAAGCTCATCCTTTGCAAGTTCGGATTTGATTTTGCTGTAGTCGCGCGAAAAATCAAAATATTTTTGCCAAATTTCATTAAACTCTTGCAAATTGGTATTATTTAGTGTAATATTATTATATGAGGCTTTTATTTTTATAACTTTTCCGTGGGCTACTCCGGTGAAACTTCCGTCTTCGGATTCATCCCAGCGGAAACATTGCCCGCACAGAAAAGTATGTCTCAGATTGAAGTCCCGGACGTCTTCAAGCAAAACGCCATCGGATATTTCAATAATATTCATACAAATCTCCTTTTAGTGCAATAAAAAATATATATAATATATTGTAACAAAAAAAACGGAGAATTACAAGAGGAAATTTAAAAATTTTTATAAAAGAAAGCGAGAAAACACAAAATGAAGGAAAAAATTTACACAATACCGCTAAGCGACAGCTTTGACAATACAGAAATGTGCCCTTTTTGCTTTTTGGAAGACAAGCTGGAGAGAGAAAGTGTGGAATATGCACTGGGCCCTTCGATGATGGAGCCTGACAGCAGGCAGGAGAGCAACGAAAAAGGATTTTGCAGAAAGCATCTTAATATGATGTTGAAAAAGAATGAAAAGCTCAGTCTGGCGCTTATGCTTACAACACATCTTGAACATATAAGGGAACAGCTTGGAAAGATGAAATTCCCCGAAAACGGCGGCTTTATGAAAAAAGGGAAAGCGGGAGATATAAGCGGAATTGAAAAATGTACTGACGGATGCGTTATCTGCGAAAAAATGGAGTATAATACAAAAAGATATGCAGAAGTATTTCATTATCTCTGCCGGAAAGAGCCGGAGTTCAGGGAAAAGGTTAAAAGGTGCGAAAACCTGTGCTTGCCTCATGGTGTTATGTTGCTTAAAGATGCAAAAAGAGAAGAAGCGGAACTTGTAGCGGAGCTGCTCAAAAAATCTCTGGATGTTAATATTGCGGAGCTTAAAGCTTTTGTTGATTTGTTTGATTACAGAGCGAAAAAAGATAATATGGATATGCACCGCGAAGCAGTAAAAAATGCAGTCGTTGCAGCCCGGGGAAGTCTTGAAAATATTAAGGAGGGGTAAAATGTATATAATATATCTTATATCTGGACTGCTGATGCTGGCGGCAGATATTGGAGCAAAACAGATAGTGCGAGCAAATATGTCGGTTGGAGAGACAATTCCGTTGATTAAAAATGTGTTTCACATTACATACGTGAGAAATGAAGGCGCAGCTTTCAGTATTTTGTCGGGGAAACAGGAGTTGCTTATAATTCTGACGGCGGTTTTCCTGATAGCATTACTGATTTACATAATTGTAAAGAAACCGGATAAACATCTGCAGATGCTGCCGCTTACCATGATACTTGCCGGAGGTGTAGGAAATCTTATCGATCGCGCAACGCTTGGATATGTTGTTGATTTTTTTGATTTCAGACTTATAAACTTTGCAGTATTCAATATTGCTGATATATTCGTGGTTTGCGGGGCAATTTTGCTGGGGGTATGGTTGATATTTTTTGAAGAAAAAAACGCTAACTGACGTATTAAATTATGTAAAGTAATGACGCGGAAACTGTTTTAATGCAGATTCTGCGTCTTTTTGTATGCGGTTATGTATAAAAATGGAAAAAATGGGAAGAAATATTGTATACAAAAAATATAATGGTGCATTATACCTAAAAAAACCTTTATTTTAAAGGGAATTTCGGTAATAAATGCCAATTGACAGCTTGCAATAGCTGTGATATAATGATATATTGAAGTATATTCCGATTTTATAGTCGGAATACATAATTAAAATGATGCATTTATAAGGTAAATACTTGCAATTTCCGTGTTTATCCGACGAACATTCTATTCGTGTGGATTTCAGAAAAAATGCGGCGGCAGTTGCTTGTTTCGAAAATGCCATGTGGCACGCATAAGCGATTTTGGGTTTTATGCGAACATTCTATTCGCGTAAGTCCGGATTTTTTGAATACCTTGGGCATTTTTATACAGATCGTATACTTTACAAATATGACAGAATAAAAATTCTGTTAAACGAGGTGATTTATTAATGCAACGTCCTATTCCGGCAAAATTCGGTAAAAACACCAGAATGACATTTGCAAAAATCAATGAGATTTCAGAAATGCCTAATCTTATTGATGTTCAGAAGGAGTCCTATGAGGAATTTGTGCGAGAGGGCTTAAGAGAAGTATTTAATGATGTATCTCCCATTAATGACCATTCGGGTAATCTGTCTCTTGAGTTCTATGATTATTATTTTGACAAAAATCCCAAATACTCCATTGAAGAATGCAAGGAAAGAGACGCTACATATTCTGTAGCACTGAGAGTTAAGGTAAGACTTGTAAACAGAGAAACCGGTGAAATTAAAGAACAGGAAATCTTTATGGGAGATTTTCCGCTTATGACACCCCAGGGTACCTTTATCATAAACGGTGCCGAACGTGTTATTGTCAGCCAGCTTGTTCGTTCACCCGGTATCTATTATAACTATGAATTCGACCGTGGCGGTAAAAAACTGTTTGCTTCTACATTTATACCGAACCGCGGAGCGTGGCTTGAATACGAAAATGATTCTTCGGATGTTCTGTCTGTCCGTATTGACAAGACAAGAAAGATGCATATAACAGTTCTTATCCGTGCTCTTGGACTGGCAACGGATAATGATATGATAGCACTTTTCGGAAATGATCCTAAACTCATTGCAACTCTTGAAAAGGATCCGATAAAGACAGAAGACGATGCTCTGCTTGAGGTATATAAAAAGATAAGACCCGGCGAGCCTCCGACAGTGGACAGCTCTAAAACTCTTATTAACAATATGTTCTTTGATCCTAAACGTTATGACCTGGCAAAGGTGGGACGTTACAAGGTTAATAAGAAGCTGTCTTTTGCAAGCAGAATTGTGGGCAAAACACCGGCAGAACCTGTAATAGATCCTGAAAGCGGTGAAATAATCGCAGGAACCGGAGATGTTATTACACTTGAAATGGCACGTGAAATGGATAACAGTGCTGTTAACCGTGTTATAATTGACTGTGAAGGCGAGAAAATTGTTGTATTTTCAAATAACAATGTAAGTCTTGAGAAATTTACCGGTATAAACGGCGAAGAATTCGGATTAACCGAAAATGTATATCTGCCCGTACTCGAGGAGCTTATTAAAGAAGCTGACGGGAATGAAGAAGAACTCAGAAGTCTTATAAAGAGAAATGTTGAAAGACTTTCTCCGAAAAATCTTAATACTGAAGATATATTGGCATCTGTAAACTATTTCATGAACCTGGAATACGGTCTCGGAAATACCGATGATATTGACCACTTGGGTAACAGACGTCTGCGTTGTGTAGGCGAACTGCTCCAGAACCAGTTCCGTGTAGGCTTTGCGCGTATGGAACGTGTAGTTAAAGAACGTATGATAATACAGGATCTTGATGTGGCATCACCGCAGAATCTTATTAACATACGTCCTGTTGTGGCGGCGATAAAAGAATTTTTAGGTTCTTCACAGCTGTCGCAGTTTATGGACCAGATTAACCCGCTGGCAGAGCTTACTCACAAAAGAAGACTCAGTGCCCTGGGTCCGGGTGGTTTGTCAAGAGACCGTGCGGGCTTTGAGGTTCGTGACGTTCACTATTCGCACTATGGCAGAATGTGTCCCATTGAGACACCTGAAGGACCGAATATCGGTCTTATCAACTCGCTGGCAACTTATGCAACAATAAATAAATACGGATTTATCGAAGCTCCTTACAGAAAGGTTGATAAGGAGAAAGGTATTGTAACAGATGAGATTGTAAGTATGTCTGCTGATGAAGAAGACGGTCTTATAGTAGCTCCGGCAAACGAGCCTCTTGACGAAAAAGGCAGATTTGTCAGAAAAAAAGCGATTGTAAGACAGCGTGACGAGATAAAAGAAGTAGATGTAAGCAAGATAGACTACATGGATGTATCTCCCCGTCAGTTCGTTTCTGTTGCTACAGCGATGATCCCGTTCCTTGAAAACGATGACGCTAACCGTGCACTTATGGGTTCGAACATGCAGCGTCAGGCAGTGCCTCTGCTGAAAACCGATTCTCCTATTGTCGGCACAGGTATGGAATACCGTGCAGCAAAGGACTCGGGCGCAGTTGTGGTTGCAAAATGCGGTGGTGTAGTTGAAAAAGTTTCTTCAAACGAAATCATTATACGCAATGATGAAGGTGAAACTGATATTTACAGGCTGATTAAGTTTATGCGTTCCAACCAGGGAACATGCATAAACCAGAGACCTATTGTAGATAAAGGTGACCGCATTGAAGCCGGTGATGTTATTGCTGACGGTCCGTCAACAGCAAACGGAGAGGTAGCTCTCGGTAAAAATATTCTCATCGGTTTTATGACATGGGAAGGCTACAACTACGAGGATGCTATCCTCATCAGTGAAAAAATTGTAAGAGATGACGTTTTCACATCAATTCATATAGAAGAATACGAAGCAGAATCCAGAGATACAAAACTCGGACCTGAGGATATTACAAGAGATATTCCTAACGTTTCCGAAGATGCTCTTAAAGATCTGGATGAAAGAGGTATCATTCGTATAGGTGCCGAAGTGCGTCCCGGTGATATTCTTGTAGGTAAGGTTACTCCTAAGGGAGAAACAGAGCTTACTGCAGAAGAAAGATTGCTCCGCGCAATATTCGGCGAGAAAGCAAGAGAAGTAAGAGATACTTCGCTGAGAGTTCCCCACGGTGAAGCAGGTATAATAGTTGACGTTAAAGTGTTTGAACGCTGCAACGGAGATGAAATGTCCCCGGGCGTAAATCAGCTTGTACGTGTATATATAGCACAGAAACGTAAGATTTCTGTTGGTGACAAAATGGCAGGTCGTCACGGTAACAAGGGTGTTATTTCAAGAATACTCCCTGTTGAGGATATGCCTTTCCTGCCCGATGGTACACCGCTTGAAATAGTTCTTAATCCTCTCGGCGTACCTTCGCGAATGAATATCGGACAGGTACTTGAAGTTCACCTTGGTCTTGCTGCAAAAGCACTTGGCTGGAAGATAGCAACTCCTGTATTCGACGGTGCAAACGAAGCAGATATTGAAGAATGTCTTAAAAAAGCCGGATATCAGGGTAACGGTAAAACTGTTCTTTATGACGGTAGAACCGGAGAACCTTTTGATAATGAAGTTACAGTAGGATATATGTATATGCTTAAACTTGCCCATCTGGTTGACGATAAGATTCATGCCCGTTCTACAGGTCCTTACTCGCTGGTAACACAACAGCCTCTGGGTGGTAAAGCTCAGTTCGGCGGACAGAGATTCGGTGAGATGGAAGTTTGGGCTCTGGAAGCATACGGAGCAGCATATACACTTCAGGAAATACTTACGGTAAAATCTGACGATATCGTAGGTCGTGTAAAGACATACGAAGCAATTGTCAAAGGTGATAATGTACCCAAACCGGGAATTCCTGAATCCTTCAAGGTTCTTATCAAAGAACTCCAGTCACTGGCACTTGATGTCAAGATCCTTGACGAGAACAGAAATGAAATCGAACTCAAAGAGGATGAAGATGAAGATATTCCGCAGGCAAATCCCAGCCTTCTTGAAAGCATCTTAAGCGGAGAAGGCGAGAGTATGGAAAGCTTCCTCATTCAGGAAGAGGATGACGATCTCGGCGATATGGATTTCGTGGGCGAGAGTGTTGACGATATTGATGACAGCGATGCATTTATCGTTGAAGGCGGAGATTTTGAAGATGATTTCGATGCTGATATTACTGTTGACATTGATAATATAGATATTGATATTGACGGTTTCGGCGATCAATTTTGAGAAGGGAGATAAGTAAATGTTAGAATATAATAGTTTTGCTGCAATTCAGATTGGTTTGGCGTCTCCCGAAAAAATCAGGGAATTGTCAAGAGGCGAAGTAAAAAAGCCTGAAACAATAAACTACAGAACCTTAAAACCCGAACGCGACGGTCTTTTCTGCGAAAAAATCTTTGGTCCTACCAAGGACTGGGAATGTCATTGTGGAAAATACAAGAGAATAAGATATAAAGGTCTTGTCTGTGACCGATGCGGCGTTGAGGTTACAAAATCCAAGGTTCGCCGTGAGCGTATGGGACATATTGAGCTGGCAGCTCCTGTATCTCATATATGGTATTTTAAAGGTATTCCCAGCCGTATGGGACTTATACTCAACATGACTCCCAGACAGCTTGAAAAAGTATTGTATTTTGCAGCTTATGTCGTGATAGACCCCGGCAAAACAGGTATGCAGAAAAAGGATATTTTATCTGAAAAGGAATACCGTGACTGCCTTGAAAAATACGGTCCCAACAACTTTAAAGCAGGAATAGGTGCAGAAGCAATAAAAGAACTTCTGCAGGAAATAGACCTTGATGTAATGTCAGCAGAGCTTCAGGAAGAGCTTGAAACAGCACAGGGTCAGAAAAGAGTAAGAATCGTAAAGGTACTTGAAGTCGTAGAAGCTTTCAGACAGTCGGGAAACAAACCCGAATGGATGATAATGGACGTAGTTCCGGTAATTCCGCCGGAAATCCGCCCTATGGTACAGCTTGACGGCGGCAGATTTGCCTGCTCAGACTTAAACGACCTTTACAGACGAGTTATAAACAGAAACAACCGTCTGAAAAGACTTCTTGAACTTGGTGCTCCGGATATTATTATCCGCAACGAAAAGAGAATGCTTCAGGAATCGGTAGATGCACTTATAGATAACGGCAGAAGAGGAAAGCCTGTAACAGGCCCCGGAAATCGTCCGCTGAAATCTCTTTCTGATATGCTTAAAGGTAAGCAGGGACGTTTCAGACAGAACCTGCTGGGTAAGCGTGTTGACTATTCAGGACGTTCGGTTATTGTCGTAGGCCCCGAACTCAAAATTTACCAGTGTGGTCTGCCGAAAGAAATGGCTCTTGAACTGTTCAAGCCTTTTGTTATGAAAAAGCTTGTGAACGACGGCGGTGCACATAATATAAAGAATGCGAAGAAAAAGGTAGAACGTGCAGATGAAACTGTATGGGATGTTCTTGAAGAAATAATCAAGGAACACCCGGTACTGCTCAACCGTGCTCCTACACTTCACAGACTGGGTATACAGGCGTTTGAACCTGTACTGGTTGAAGGCCGTGCAATAAGACTTCATCCTCTTGTTTGTACAGCGTTTAACGCCGACTTCGACGGTGACCAGATGGCTGTGCACGTACCCCTTTCGCCGGAAGCGCAGGCAGAAGCAAGATTCCTTATCTTGTCGGCAAACAACCTTTTGAAACCTCAGGATGGTAAACCGGTAGCTGTTCCTACACAGGACATGGTGCTCGGAAGCTATTATATGACTGTTGCAAAGGGAGAAACACCTATAAAGAGTGATCATTCTGAATATAAGAAATTTGCAGATGCAGATAAGGCTGTAGAAGCTTTTGAAAAAGGCGAGATAGGCGAATATGAAGGTATAGTAGTTAAAAAAGGCGGATGCATTGAAGGCAGAAAACTGGAAAAAGATGCTGTTGTTACAACATACAGACATATAACTATGCCTGTATATACAAATGTAGACGAGGCCCTTATGGCATACGATACAGGTAACATTACACTTCACCAGCCTATTAAGGTAAGAATATATAAGAAAGTGGACGAAACCGGCAAGGTAATTTCAAGAGAAATTACAGAACCTTCAAGTATGCGTAACAATCCGGATATTCAGTCTGGAATGATAAAAACAACAGTAGGTAAAATTATATTTAACCAGAGCATACCTCAGACACTCGGTATAACAGACAGAAAAAATGATGCTGAAAAATTCAATCTTGAATTTACAAAGGCTGCTACAAAGAAAGAACTGGGTAAAATAATTGATGCCTGCATACGCACAGAAGGTATTACGGAAACAGCTGTAGTGCTTGACAAAATCAAATCACAGGGCTTTAAATATTCAACCAGAGGTGCAATTACCGTTGGTGTCTCCGATATGGAAATTCCGCCGGCAAAACCGAAACTGCTTGAAGAAGCGGAAGAAACGATTGATAAGATTACGAAAATGTACAGACGTGGTCTTATGACAGACGATGAGAGATATACGAATATTATTGAAACCTGGAAAAATACTATTGATGATATTACAAACGCACTGCTTAAAAATATGAATGAGTTTAACCCGATAAGTATGATGGCAACGTCAGGTGCCCGTGGTAACACAGGACAGATAAGACAGCTTGCCGGTATCCGTGGTCTTATGGCGGATACAACGGGTAAATCAATCGAAATACCGATTAAAGCATCATTCCGTGAAGGTCTTGACGTGCTCGAGTTCTTTATTTCATCTCACGGTGCGAGAAAAGGTCTTGCGGATACAGCTCTTCGTACAGCCGACTCCGGTTACCTTACCAGACGTCTTGTTGATGTCAGCCAGGAAGTTATTATCCGTGAGGACGACTGCGGAACTTCACACGGCGTAATAATGAGTGCTATTAAAAATGAACAGCGTAAAGGCTCCAGCAGTGATACAACGATTGAGCCGCTCAGCGACCGTATAAAAGGAAGAAATCCTGTTCGTGACATAATACACCCGGAAACAGGCGAGGTGCTTGCAGTTGCAAATGAACTTATCAGCGATGAAGCAGCGAAAGCAATAGAAGCTGCCGGAATTGAAGAAGTTGAAGTTCGCTCTGTTATCACTTGCCGTTCGGATGTAGGTGTATGTGCTAAATGTTACGGCGCAAACCTTGCAAGCGGAACACTTGTTAATATAGGTGAAGCGGTTGGTATCATAGCTGCTCAGTCAATCGGTGAACCCGGTACACAGCTTACCATGCGTACATTCCACAGTGGTGGTATCGCCGGCGATGACATCACTCAGGGTCTTCCCCGAGTTGAGGAACTGTTCGAATCCAGACGACCCAAGGGTCAGGCTATTATTGCTGAAGAAGGCGGTATAGTTGAAATTGAGGATACCAGAAAAGGAAGAACAATAAAAATTACTAATACAGAAACCGGCAATATAACCGATTATCAGATTAAATTCGGTGCAAGCTGCAAGGTTGAAACAGGGGATACTGTTGAAAAAGGACAGAAGCTTACTGAAGGTCCTCTCTATCCGAAGGATATTCTCAGAATTATAGGCAGTGCAGCGGTACAGGATTATCTCGTGAAAGAGGTTCAGAAGGTTTATAAACTGCAGGGTGTTGAAATCAGCGATAAGCATATTGAAGTTATTATAAGACAGATGATGCGTAAGGTGAGAATAGAAGAACCCGGTGACACCAAATACCTGGCGGGAACACTGATAGAACGTCGTGAGTACAATAACATTGTTGATAAATTTGAAGCTGAAGGCAAAACGCCTCCGACAGTTAAAGACGAGCTGCTTGGTATTACAAAAGCATCACTTGCTACCGAATCGTTCCTGTCAGCGGCATCCTTCCAGGAAACAACAAGGGTACTGACAGAAGCTGCTATAAGCGGCAAGATTGACCCGCTTGTAGGTCTGAAGGAAAATGTAATCATAGGTAAACTTATACCTGCAGGAACAGGCCTTCAGATTTATAACAAAATTGCTGTTAAGCATAATGAAAAGCAGATAACTTCTGATGCTATTGCCGAAGTTTAAAAGAAAATTTCAAAAATGTCTTGACAAAACGCAAATTTTGTTATACAATATTATGTGGTAATGACTAAACTCAGGCAGAACGAGAATTCGTTCTGCCGGGTTTGCGTTGTTATAAATATTATTTTATATGCAGGAGGTGAAAAAGATTGCCAACATTTAATCAATTGGTTCGTAACGGCAGACAGGTTGCTGTGAAGAAATCTACGGCGCCTGCACTTCAGAAGGGTTTCAATACTCAGAAGAAGAAAGCAACTGACCAGAGCTCGCCTCAGAAGCGTGGCGTGTGTACTTCTGTTAAAACTATGACACCTAAAAAGCCTAACTCAGCTCTCCGTAAGATTGCCAGAGTAAGACTTACAAACGGTATTGAAGTAACATCGTATATTCCCGGTATAGGTCATAACCTTCAGGAACATAGCGTTGTTCTTATCCGTGGTGGTAGAATTAAGGACCTTCCTGGTGTAAGATATCACATTATCCGTGGTACACTTGATACACAGGGCGTTCAGAACAGATTGCAGTCCAGGTCAAAATATGGTGCAAAGAGACCGAAAGCCGGTAAATAACCGGAAACCGATTGTGTGAAATTTCTTTCGCACCCAAATTGAATAGTGAGGCTGCGAAATTTATTATATAAGTTTTGAGTCGCACTACACGGGCAAATTATGATTTGCCAGAGTACCTAAGAAATCATAAAATTATGAAGGAGGGAAGTACAGTGCCAAGAAGAACACGTGCTGCCAAGAGAGATGTATTGGCAGATCCTATGTATAACAGCAAATTGGTAACAAAGCTTATCAATAATGTTATGTATGACGGTAAAAAGGGCGTTGCTCAGAAAATAGTATACGAAGCTTTTGAAATCATACAGGAAAAAACAGGTAAAGACGCTCTTGAAGTATTTAAAGAAGCTTTAGAGAACATTATGCCTGTATTAGAGGTTAAGGCGCGCAGAGTGGGTGGTTCCACATATCAGGTACCGATCGAGGTAAGACCTGACAGACGCCAGACTCTGGGTCTTAGATGGCTCACATTATATTCACGTGCACGTGGCGAGAAAACCATGAAGGAAAGACTCGCAGGTGAAATACTGGATGCACTCAACGGTGCAGGCGCATCCGTTAAGAAACGTGAAGATACTCACAAAATGGCAGAAGCAAACAAAGCATTTGCTCACTACCGTTGGTAATATTTTAAAGAATAAGGAGGAATTCCGATGGCAAGAGATGTATCTCTGCAGGACACACGTAATATCGGAATTATGGCTCATATAGACGCTGGTAAAACCACCACGACAGAACGTATCCTTTTCTACACGGGTATCAACCATAAACTGGGTGAAACTCATGAAGGTGCGGCTACCATGGACTGGATGGAACAGGAGCAGGAACGTGGTATTACTATCACTTCTGCTGCTACAACTGCTTACTGGAACAAACACAGAATTAATATCATAGATACACCGGGACACGTTGACTTCACTGTTGAAGTTGAACGTTCTCTCCGTGTACTTGACGGTTCTGTAACTGTTTTCTGTGCAAAAGGCGGCGTTGAGCCACAGTCTGAAACCGTTTGGCGTCAGGCAGATAATTACGGTGTACCTCGTATGGCATATGTAAACAAAATGGACATTTTGGGCGCAAACTTCTACAACGTTGTTGATATGATGAAAGACCGTCTGAAATGTAATGCTATTCCGATTCAGCTGCCTATAGGTGCTGAAGATACCTTTAAAGGACTTATCGACCTGGTTGAGATGAAAGCGTATATTTATTACGATGATCTCGGAAAAGATATCAGACAGGAAGAAATTCCCGAAGATATGAAAGAACAGGCTGAAACATATCATCATGAAATGCTTGAATCTATCGTTGAGACAGATGAAGACCTTATGATGAAATACCTTGAAGGTGAAGAAATTACAATTGACGAAATTAAAAAAGCTATTCGTATTGCTACAATAGCTAATAAAATCGTTCGTGTAGTTTGCGGTACTACATACAGAAACAAGGGTGTACAGAAATTACTTGACGCTGTTGTTGACTATATGCCGTCACCGCTTGATATTCCTGCAATCAAAGGTCATCTTCCTAACGATGACAGTGGCGAGGAATATGAAAGACATGCTTCTGATGATGAACCGTTCTCGGCTCTGGCATTCAAAATTATGACAGACCCGTTTGTAGGTAAACTTTGTTTCTTCAGAGTTTATTCCGGTACAATGGAAGCAGGTTCTTACGTTCTGAACTCTGTAAAGGGTCAGAAAGAAAGAATAGGACGTATACTGCAGATGCACTCCAACGAAAGAAAAGAAATCAAACAGGTTTATTCCGGAGATATTGCAGCAGCAGGTGGTCTTAAAAACACCACAACAGGTGACACTCACTGTGATGAAAATCATCCTATTATACTTGAATCTATGGAATTCCCTGATCCGGTTATCCGTGTTGCTATTGAACCTAAAACAAAAGCAGGTCAGGAAAAAATGGGTATTGCTCTTGCAAAACTTGCAGAAGAAGACCCGACATTTAAAACATACACAGATGAAGAAACAGGACAAACTATCATCGCAGGTATGGGTGAGCTTCACCTTGAAATTATCGTAGACAGACTTCTTCGTGAATTCAAGGTTGAGGCAGACGTAGGAAGCCCGCAGGTTTCTTACAGAGAAACAATCAGAAAACCGGTTGATGTTGAAAACAAATACTCACGTCAGTCTGGTGGTAAAGGTCAGTACGGACATGTTAAGATGAAGGTTGAACCCCTTGAAGTTGGTAAAGGTTACGAATTTGTCAATGCAGTTGTCGGCGGTGCTATTCCGAAAGAATATATTCCTGCTGTTGATGCAGGTGTTCAGGGCGCAATGCTCAACGGTGTACTTGCAGGCTATAACGTTGTTGACGTAAAAGTAACACTTTATGATGGTTCATACCACGAAGTTGACTCATCCGAAATGGCGTTTAAAATTGCAGCTTCTATGGCATTTAAAGACGCTTGCCGTAAGGCAGATCCTGTTCTTAAAGAGCCTATCATGAAAGTTGTAGTTATTGTTCCTGAAGAATACATGGGTGACGTTATGGGTGACCTTAACTCACGTCGTGGACAGATTCAGGGTATGGAAGCACGTAACGGTGCGCAGCAGATTACTGCTATGGTTCCGCTCTCAGAAATGTTCGGTTACGCAACAGATATGCGTTCCAACACTCAGGGACGTGGACAGTACTCAATGGAACCCAGCCACTATGCAGAAGTTCCGAAGAGTATCCAGGAACAGATTATTTCTTCAAGAGCAAAAAATGAAGGATAATTATAATTAAAAAATAATATAAAATTTAAAGGAGGAGAATTCAAAATGGCAAAGGCTAAATTTGAAAGAAATAAACCCCACGTAAACATTGGTACAATCGGTCACGTTGACCACGGTAAGACATCTCTTACAGCAGCAATCACAAAGGTGCTCAGCTTCCTTGGTAAAGCTGAATACTCAGAGTATGGCAACATCGACAAAGCTCCCGAAGAAAGAGAAAGAGGTATCACTATCTCTACAGCACACGTTGAGTACGAAACTGATGCAAGACACTATGCACACGTTGACTGCCCCGGACATGCTGACTACGTTAAAAACATGATCACAGGTGCAGCTCAGATGGACGGCGCTATCCTCGTTGTTTCTTCTGCTGACGGTCCTATGCCTCAGACACGTGAACACATCCTTCTCGCAAGACAGGTTGGCGTTCCCTATATCGTAGTATTCATGAACAAGGTTGACCAGGTTGACGACCCCGAACTTCTCGAGCTCGTTGAAATGGAAATCCGTGACCTTCTCTCTGAATATGAGTTCCCCGGTGACGATACTCCGGTAATCAAAGGTTCAGCTCTTGCAGCTATCGAATCTTCAGCTACAGATGTATCTGCTCCTGAGTATGCTCCTATCATGGAACTCATGGAAGCTGTTGACAACTACATTCCTGCTCCTGAAAGAAAAACAGACCTTCCCTTCCTTATGCCTGTCGAAGACGTATTCTCTATCACAGGTCGTGGTACAGTTGCTACAGGTAGAGTTGAGAGAGGTGTTCTCCACGTTCAGGAAGAAGTTGAACTCGTTGGTCTTGCTGAAGAAAGCAGAAAACTTGTTGTAACAGGTATCGAAATGTTCAGAAAACTCCTCGACGAAGCACAGGCTGGTGACAACATCGGTGTACTTCTCCGTGGTATCGATAAGAAAGAAAGCGAAAGAGGACAGGTTCTTGCTAAACCCGGAACAATCAATCCTCACACAAAATTCAAAGGTCAGGTTTATATCCTGAAAAAAGAAGAAGGCGGACGTCATACTCCTTTCTTCAACAACTACAGACCTCAGTTCTATTTCAGAACAACTGACGTTACAGGCGTAATCAACCTCCCCGCAGGCACAGAAATGTGTATGCCTGGCGATAACGTTGAAATCACTGTAGAACTTATCACACCTATCGCTATTGAAGAAGGTCTCCGTTTCGCTATCCGTGAAGGTGGCCGTACAGTAGGATCCGGTATCGTTACAGCTATCAACGAATAATTCGTTTTATAACTATACGAAAAGATAATAAAATACGCTTGAGGCTTTTGCCTCAAGCGTATTTTTGTTTATAACGGGCATATGTAATAATAGCTAGCTAAAAACTTATTACAAGACTTTTTTGTTGTATGCACAATATTTTTGGAAATAAAAAAAGGGGCTGTCTCGTTTTTTAGAGAGCCAGCCCCTTCCGTGAATCTTATTTGATGAATTTAATATACCAAAATCTCAGTATTAATCCGAATTACTTATCCAACGGCTTCAGCGACTCCGCTCGGATTTCCTGATTTCAAAAAGGTTGAAATCCTCGTTTCGCATGCATTTGCCACTTGGCGCAGACGCCATACCCGTATGGCTTTATGCCTGCTTCCGATTCGTTTCATTTGCTG
>JAZOTK010000138.1:0-2151 GCA_045657605.1 Clostridia bacterium | reverse complement strand
TGAGATATTTTTGTTTCTGTTTTACCAAGGAAACGCAATACATTGTCGTGATAGAGAAGATTGATATTCTTTTTGCTTATATTAAGCTTTTCAAATATTTCTTTATCGGTCTTAAGCCAATCCGTAGCCCATTTTGAATTATAATCTTCAGCAGAAGCATCTGTACCGAACATAATATTATTACCTACGTCATAACCGATTGTATAAAGTTTTGTAAGCAACTCTTCACGATAAATTTTCGGTGTGCCGGGGGTGGTATCAAAAAACATTTCTGCTGTGTTTCTGTGAGTAAGTGAATTTAAGAACTTACCGTACATAGCGATACATTCATCAATCCACGGCCATGAGCAATGTCCCATTGAAAATCTTAACCCCTCAATTTCCAGAAGTGCTTCCCAGTTAAGCGGTCTGTTATACTGTGAAGAAACACCGCTGTCCCACAAAATACCTGAATGGAAAAATACAGGTTTGTCAAGGCTGGCAATTTCGCGCAAAACCTCTAAGCTTTTTTCTTCGTATACAAAGAAATCGTTACAGATTATTTTAAATCCGCATATTCCGGCATCTACTGCCTTATGTATATTTTCTATTATATTTTCTTCATAGGGATGAATCCATATAATAGGGAAAAGTCTGTCTTCATAGCCTTTTGTCCATCCAAGAACATTTGTTAATCTTTCATCAAAAGATTTTCCGTCTTCAAATACAGAACCGGGTTTATTGATGTATGGCTGATGCGAAAAGATACAACCGCCGTATACTCCGGCTGCCTCCATTTTTTTCAAAAGGTCTTCCGGATTAGGAGCAGCGTGCTCATGAATGTGCATATCAAAAATTTTCATTTTAAATTCCTCCTGACTTATTTTAAAAGGTTCCGGCTCAAGCTTCTTTTCTCGCCGGTTTTCTCCTTCTTTATCATTTAAAATTATACCACATTATTTTATGATTGTCAACCGAAATATATAAAATATTACTCGCAAATCCCTTAATTTTCACTTGATATTTTATAAAGACTATCCGCTGTCGCAAACGAACATTTCCTGCTGTTCTTTTGTAGTGTCCGCCTTACTCTTCCAATGCATAGGAAAATTAAGATTTTCACAATAAAATCGGCGGTTTTGTCTTGACATTATTTTTCTTATATAGTATAATATAATAGTATACAAATATTCTCCGCAAAGCGGAGTAGAGAGGTTGTGAAACTTAAATGATGTATCTTTTGTGGGTTTTAGCATTTTTAGGCGTTGCCGTCATTTACTTCGGCGGTAAGGTCTGTAAGGCTTTCGGCAAGGATATAAGTGACAGAGGCGAGGTCATCGTCCGCTCTGTGGGTATGCTTATTTCCGCTGTGGCTATGGTGCTTTTATATACAACAGGAAATCTTATATAGGTTTCTATTACTTAACAATGCATTTGAAAGGATTGAGACAAGGTGAAAAAAGAACTTGAAAAAGTATATAATCCTGCGGAGTTTGAAGAAAAACTCTACAGAACCTGGGAGGAAAACGGATATTTTAAGATGTCTCCCGATAAAGATAAGGAGCCGTTTACTATTGTAATTCCTCCTCCGAACGTAACAGGTCAGCTTCATATGGGACATGCTCTTGACGAGACCCTTCAGGATATTCTTATCCGTTATAAGAGAATGGCAGGCTATGCCGCTCTTTGGGTACCCGGTACTGACCACGCCGGTATAGCAACACAGATAAAAGTTGAGGAAGCTCTCCGTAACGAAGAAGGTCTGACACGTTATGATTTAGGCAGAGAAAAGTTCCTTGAACGTGTATGGGACTGGAAAAAAATGTACGGTGACAGAATCACCAATCAGATTAAAAAACTGGGATGTTCCTGCGACTGGTCAAGAGAAAGATTTACTATGGACGAGGGTTGCTCTAAAGCTGTTCGTGAGGTTTTTGTTAATCTTTACGAAAAAGGACTCATCTACAGAGGTAACAGAATTATTAACTGGTGTCCCAACTGTACAACGGCACTTTCCGATGCCGAGGTTTCTTACGCTGAACATGAAGGTCATTTCTGGCACATAAAATATCCTATCGAAAACAGCGACGAGTTTGTTATTATTGCTACAACACGTCCTGAAACTATGCTTGGCGATACTGCTCTTGCAGTACATCCCGATGATGAGCGTTA
>JAZOTK010000137.1:0-3967 GCA_045657605.1 Clostridia bacterium | reverse complement strand
CCTTCGGCTTCTGTTACGATAAAAAATGATGATGAAAAACCTATCATCGGCAGTCAGGTTCTTGGTGCAGGTACTTATACCATACATTTCGAAAACGATATTTCCATTCGCGAAAAACTACTGCTTACCGCAAAATATAATCTTCGGGGCAGCGGCAGCTGGAGTCTGGGACAAGAGCCTGACGAAGTATGGGATTTCTATACCAAATGGGCTAATGGCATTTATTTCGCCGATATCGCTTCCTGCTGGGCAAGAGAAGAAATAATGGACACGGTAATGAGAGGCGAAATGAAAGGCGTAAACAGTTCGTTTTTTGAGCCTGAGCGAGGTATTACCCGTGCTGAATTTATTACTCTGATACTTCGCAAATTTAATATTCCCACCGATGAAAATCTCCCGAATCGGTTTAAGGATACCGCAACCCACTGGGCCAAGGCAGAAATTAATACTGCCGCTTATTTGGGAATTGCTTTCGGAAACGGAAATAAAAAATTCCTGCCTGATAAAAGTGTTACCAGACAGGAAGCTTGCAGTATTCTTCGTCGTGTTATGAATACTCAGTTTTTGGGAAACGTTTTGTCATTTACCGATGTCACCGTTTCAAATCCTGCGTATGAGGATATAGCCGCCGTATGTAATATCGGTCTTTTTAGTGGTTTCCCCGACGGCACTTTCAAACCCTCACAAGGCATTACCCGAGCCGAAGCCGCAGCTGTTATGTGCCGTATTCCGTAAAATCAAGCGTCAACCAACGCAAATTTTATTTCTCCTGCTGCCGCAATTTTGCCGTCCGCAAGAGTCGCTTTTACGTTTGCTTTACCTATATTCAGTCTCATTCCCGTAACTTCCGCAGTCATTGTAAGTGTGTCTCCGGGAGTTACTGTACTTTTAAATTTCATATTTTCAATTCCGGTAAAAAGAGCGAGTTTACCTCTGTTTTCATCTTTTGAAAGCAGAGCGACAGCTCCTACCTGCGCCATAGCTTCAACTATAAGCACACCGGGCATTATGGGTTCACCGGGGAAATGTCCCTGAAAAAAGGGTTCATTTACTGTAACATTTTTTATTCCTACCGCTTTTGTTCCTTCTTCCATCTCAATTATTCTGTCAACCAGAAGAAACGGATAGCGGTGAGGAAGTATTTTCTGTATTTCTTTGTTTGTAAGCATTTTGAAATCCTTTCAATCAATATATGAGTTTTCTCTTTACACTGTCATCCGGAATTTTATTTATATATTCAAGAGCTTTTCCTGTACCAAGAGCAACACAGGAAACTGCGTCTTCCGCAACATGTACGTCTATGCCGGTGCGTTTGTGGAGTAATGTGTCAAGACCCCACATGAGACCGCCACCGCCGGTAAGAACGATACCGTTCTGGCTTATATCACCTACAAGCTCAGGCAATGTTCTTTCAAGCACACTATGTACCGCATCAGCTATCTGCATTGCAGGTTCTATCAGAGCTTCTGCCATTTCTGTTGAATTTACAATTATTGTCTTGGGCAGACCTGTCACAAGACAACGTCCTCTGATTTCTGTTCTGAGAACTTCTTCTCTGGGGATTACGCAACCTATTTCGATTTTAAGTTCTTCGGCTGTGCGTTCACCTATAAGCATATTATACTTTTTACGTACATATTTCACAATAGCTTCGTTGCATTTGTCACCGGCTACCTTTATGGATGCCTGTTCAACCATACCATCAAGAGAAATTACAGCTATATCCGTAGTACCTCCACCGATATCCACGACCATATTACCGCAGGGCTGTGTAATATCAATGCCTGCACCTATAGCTGCAGCGATAGGTTCTTCTATTATCCTTACCTTTGATGCTCCAGCCTGCATAGTAGCGTCTATTACGGCACGCTTTTCAACCTCTGTTACTCCGCTGGGCACGCAAACGATAACACGAGGACCTATAAGTCTCGGTTTGCATGCTGTTTTAAGAAAATCTTTCAGCATTTTCGCCGTAAAGTCATAATCAGATATAACGCCGTCACTAAGCGGGCGTACTGCCACAATGTTGCTCGGGGTTCTGCCCAGCATACGCTGCGCTTTGTACCCTACTGCAAGAGATTCGCCTGTGTTTACGTTAACCGCAACAACAGAAGGCTCACGCAGTACAATTCCTTTTCCTTTAACATACACCAATACAGAAGATGTGCCGAGGTCTATTCCGATATCCTGAACATAATCAAAAAACATTTTACCACTCCTTAAATTAATTCTGACAATATATAATTTGAAACATTTATCCCTTTCGGGGTAAATGAAATCCGACTGTTTTTTTCCTGTATAAATCCGTTTTCTATAAAGATTTTAAGTTTTCCGCCACCGCCAAGGGCCTCTGCCACAGATTTTTCCACTCCCTCGCTAAGTCTCATACCCATTATAAGCTTTTCTATCAGCATATCCTTCCCGGTGAGAATCTCAATATTTTCTTTCGGTTTATTTGCCATATACTCCTCTATATTCTCCGGATTTGAATATCTCCTGCCGCAGACATACGAATGTGCTCCTGCCCCTATTCCTATATATTCGCGGCAATGCCAATACAGCAGGTTATGCTGTGATTTTTTACCATTTTTTGCAAAATTTGAAATCTCATATTTTTCAAATCCGTTTTCCGAAAGAATTTCCGTTATCATACCATACATTTCCGTATAAACATCTTCATCGGCAGGCTGCACTTTTTTTCTGAAAAAGGGCGTTCCTTCCTCTATTTTAAGACCGTAACAGGAAATGTGTGTTACAGGGAGCGCCATCGCCTTTTTCAAATCCGCCTGAAGCGACTTCAAAGTCTGTCCCGGCAATGCGAACATTAAATCACAACTGATATTTTTAAATCCGCCCTCTGCCGCAAGCATTACAGCTTCCTTTGCTTCTGCGGAGCTGTGTATTCTCCCAAGTGTTTTCAGCATAGCGTCGTCAAACGACTGCACCCCTATACTTATACGGTTTATCCCGCTTTTCAGATATGTTTCTATTTTCTTTTCCGTCAGCGTTGCGGGGTTAGCTTCAATAGTTATTTCGGCATCTTTTTCAATTTCAAAATTTTCTCTGAAAAATTCCATAATATCCGAAATATATTCCTCGCCGACCATACTCGGCGTACCACCGCCTATATAAACCGTACATATTTTTTCACCGGCAAACTCTGCCGCTTCTTTCTTAAGATAAGAAAAATACGGTGATATCATATTTTCTCTGCCGGCGTATGAATTAAAATCACAGTACGGACATTTATTTATGCAAAAAGGTATATGAACATAAAGTCCTTTCATCAGTCAAGTTTCAGTACCGACATAAACGCTTCTTGCGGAACTTCCACGCTGCCTACCTGACGCATACGTTTTTTACCTTCTTTCTGCTTTTCAAGCAGTTTCTTCTTTCGGGTAATATCACCGCCATAGCATTTAGCAAGTACGTCCTTTCTCATAGCTTTTACGGTTTCTCTTGCTATGATTTTGTTTCCGATTGCCGCCTGTATAGGTATTTCAAACAACTGTCTCGGGATATTCTCTTTAAGCTTTTCTGCTATTCTTCTTCCTCTTGCATAAGCCTTGTCCTTGTGAACTATAAACGACAGTGCATCGACTATATCTCCGTTAAGCATAATATCAAGCTTAACCAGCGAGGACCGCACATATCCTTTCATTTCATAGTCAAAGGATGCATATCCTTTTGTCCTTGATTTTAAAGCATCAAAAAAGTCATAAATAATCTCGTTAAGAGGAAGTTCATAATGCAGAACACTTCTGTTACTGTCAATATATTTCATATCCTTGTAAACACCACGACGGTCCTGACACAGTTCCATAATATTCCCCACATAATCAACGGGCGTTATTATCGAAGCATTTACAAAAGGCTCTTCCATAGACTCTATAGTTGCCGGGTCCGGCATATTGGTCGGGTTGTCCAGCCACAGCTCTTCGCCGTTTGTAAGATTTATTTTATATAT
>JAZOTK010000136.1:0-5928 GCA_045657605.1 Clostridia bacterium | reverse complement strand
CAGTTCCGGAAGTTGTTAATTCTACTTCTAGTTTGTTGGTATATTATACCTACTTTCACAAACTCCAACTTCCAATCAAACCAATTACTAGAGTTTGTTACTTTATATATATTAGCCGGTTATATTAAAATATATGGCTTTTATGATAAATTAAAATGCAGGCATTGGTTAATTCTTTTCTGCATATTTACGCTTATAACTTATCTTTCTTGCGTATTCCTTATGGTTTTGGGAACAAAAATTGCGCTTTTTTCCAAAGTTACTCTTTATTTTTACGGAAGAAACAAGCTCCCCACTTTTTTAAGAGCTCTTTTTATTTTTATGACGTTTATAAAAATGAAACCTTTTTACAGTAAAACAATAAATAAAATTGCTTCTGCTACTTTTGGTGTATACCTCTTGCATGACAGCAGTACATTCAGAAGCTTTTTCTGGATAGACCTTTTTAAAAATTCTTCATTTCAGAATTCAAATTGGATTATTCTATATTCTATAGGTGTCTGCATAT
The DNA here is from genome assembly GCA_045657605.1 of Clostridia bacterium. GTDB lineage: Bacteria > Bacillota > Clostridia > RUG12999 > RUG12999 > JAZOTK01. The sequence goes on along the minus strand of JAZOTK010000136.1, from coordinate 5,420 downwards.
TAGTTTATGCTGTATGTACACTTATAGATTTAGTAAGACAAAAATTATTTGAACAGCCATATACGAATTTGTTACAGAAATATCAGGTTGAAATATCGAAGTTCATTTCTTCGGTATATAATAAAGCGGAGTCTTTTATTTTTAAAGAAAACTAATACTGTCGTAATAAAAAAGGTTAAACTCAAACTTTAATTTTCTTATAAGGAGAGTGACCAGTATGTCCGGGAATCAGCTTAAGATTATTGCTGCTATAGCTATGACGGTTGACCATATCGGGGCTTGTCTTTTTCCTGAAATATTGGTTTTCCGTATTATCGGCAGGATTGCTTTTCCTATTTTCGCTTATATGATTGCGGTGGGCTGTCGGTATACTAAAAACAGGCCGAGGTATCTGATTCGTATGGCAATACTCGCCCTGCTGTGTCAGGTTGTTTATTTTGCGGTGCAGCATTCCCTGTATCAATGTGTGCTCGTGACTTTTTCGTTTTCCATTGCTATAATTTTTGCTTTGGATAAAATACAGCACGGCAAAAAATATATTGCACTATCCGTTTTGCTTGTAGCTCTGGTATTTTTCGTTTCCGGCGTTTTGCCGATGATTATTCCGGGTTTTGACATTGATTACGGGTTCTGTGGTATTATGCTTCCCGTTTTTGCATATATGGGGATAAAATCGGGAAACCCGCTTGCTTTTTTTACTGCCTCGCTTGCCGCACTGTGTGCATATTACGGCGGAATCCAATGGTTTGCGATGATTTCCTCTTTACTTCTTATGCTATACAACGGCAAAAGAGGAAAACTTAAGATGAAAAATTTCTTTTACATCTATTATCCCCTTCATATGGCGATAATTGGTATTATTTCTTTAATAGGGAGATGAAAATTATGTTCGGCGGAAAAATGAAAGCACTTACATTCAGCTTTGATGACGGTGTAACACAGGATATAAGGTTTATTGAGATTTTAAACAAATACAATCTTAAAGCTACCTTTAACTTAAATTCCGAGCTTCTCGGTAAAGACGGATTTTTAGATTTTGGTGATAAAAAAATATCTCACGTTAAGGTAAACGCAGATGAAGTTAAAAAAATTTATGAAGGTCACGAGGTGGCGGTGCATACTCTGACTCATCCCCTGCTCCCCGACTGCAGTGATGAGGAAATTATCCGTCAGGTGGAAGAAGACCGAAAAAATCTTGAAAAACTGGTTGGATATGATATTGTCGGAATGGCATATCCCTGCGGTGGTGTCAATAACAACGACAGAGTAGCTGAAATAATTAAGAAAAACACGAAAATACGGTATTCAAGAACTATAACCTCGAGCCACAGTTTTGACCTTCAGGATAATCTGTACAGATTTAATCCTACCGGACGTTATACTGATGAGGCTGATAATCTCTTAGAGCTTGGAAGAAAATTTCTTGAACTGAAAGCAGACAGCCCGCAGATTTTCTATATATGGGGGCATACGTACGAATTTGATATAAATGATACCTGGGCAGAAATTGAAGAATTCTGCAAAATGATGGCAAACCGTGATGATATTTTCTATGGTACAAACAGAGAGGTTCTGTTATAATAATTTCAAAAAAATTAAGACTATCCGCTTTTTCATTTACGGATAGTCTCTTTTTTATAATTATTCTTTGCCGGTCCAGCAGTATGTGCAGACCTTATCTTTATCAATTCCTATAGCTTCAAGCAGACCGTCGATTGACTGATATCCAAGCGAGTCAAAGCCGAACATCTCACAAATACGTTTTAACATACATTTACCACGTTCGGTAGTAGAGTCAGCATATTCTTCGAGATGGTTGTGACCTTCCTCCCCTTCAAGCTCCTGAATAACACGGCGTGCAAGTAAATCACGGTCTGAATTACTGCGCGAAAAATTCAGATATTTACAGTTATACATAATCGGCGGACAGGCTGAGCGCATATGGACTTCTTTTGCACCTGCCTCAAAAAGGAAATCAACTGTTTCAGCAAGCTGAGTGCCTCTTACGATAGAATCGTCAACAAACAGTAGTTTTTTTCCTTCAATCAGTTCCGGTACGGGAATCTGTTTCATTTTTGCTACCTGGTTACGTACATTCTGATTTGCCGGCATAAATGAACGGGGCCACGTTGGTGTGTATTTTACAAACGGACGGGCATATTCTGTCCCGCTCACGTGAGCATATCCCATAGCGTGAGGTACGCCCGAATCAGGAATACCTGCAACATAATCCACGTCAGGGATAGTGCCTTTTTCCGCTTCATCTCTTGCCATTATTTTTCCGTTATTACAACGCATTACTTCTACGTTTTTTCCTTCATATCTGGAATTCGGATAGCCGTAGTAGGTCCACAAAAATGCACACATTTTCATATTATCGCCTGCAGGAGATATTGTCTTTATACCGTCTGCTGTCATTTTAACGATTTCACGGGGTCCCAGCTCATACTCGTCCTCGTATCCGAGTTTTGTATATGCAAACGACTCAAACGAAACGCAGTATCCTTCGTCATTTTTTCCAATCAATACGGGAAGTCTGCCGTATTTATCTCTTGCGGCAATAATCTCACCTTTATCTGTTAAAATAAGCAGAGTCAGTGACCCATCAATCTCGTCCTGTGCGTGAAGAATACCCGAAACCAGGTCTTCCTCCTGATTGATAAGTGCTGCTACAAGTTCTGTTGAATTTACCTTACCTGAACTCATCGCCATAAACTGATGTCTGTGGTCGGAATAATATTTTTCAACCAAATCTTCAGCATTATTTATGCTACCGACTGTTGTGATGGCATAAAGTCCGAGATGAGAACGGACAAGAAGTGGTTGCGGGTCGCTGTCGCTGATACAGCCTATACCGCTGCAACCGTGGAAATTAGTCAGATCCTTCTCAAATTTGGTACGAAACGGTGTATTTTCAATGGAATGAATCTGACGCTGAAATCCATCCACTGCATCATGAATGATCATACCGCCACGTCTTGTACCAAGATGCGAATGATAGTCTACTCCGAAAAAGATATCTAATACACAGTCCCTTTTTGAGACTGTTCCAAAAAACCCGCCCATTATGCAAAAAACAGCTTACTGAGCGTCATGGGGTCGATGTATTCGTTGTTTTTGTATACGCGCATATTGCCTGATGCTATCTCGTCAATGAGCATAACATTACCGTCTGCATCGTATCCGAACTCAAACTTAATATCATAAAGGTCAAGTCCTTTTTCTTTAAGGTCATCAGCTACAATTTTTGTGATAGCCTTTGTCTGTGCTTTAAGAGAATCGTACTGCTCTGCTGTCATAACACCCAGATCAACAAGCCCGTCTTTTGTTACAAGCGGGTCTCCTTTTTCGTCATTTTTGAATGTTGTTTCAACATAAGCCGGCAGGTCCTGTCCGAGCTCGCAGTAATCCGAATAACGTCTGTAGAAGGAGCCTACTGCTTTATAACGGCAGATTACTTCAAGTCCTTTGCCAAACACCTTTGCGGGGATAACTTCCATAGTTGTATCATCAAGATTTGCACTTACGTAATGTGTTTTAATACCTGCCGCATTAATTTTTTCAAAGAAATATATTGACATACGAAGGTTCACATCACCTACACCCTCTATAGTAAGACCGACAGAGTTTTCACCCGGGTCAAACACACCGTCTTTACCGGTACAGTCATCTTTGAATTTCAAAAGACAGTTGCCGTTATCAAGGGCGTAAACATTTTTTGTTTTTCCCTCGTATAAAAGTTTCATTTCCATATCAGAACGCTCCTTTGTAAAAAAATTTCGCTGATTTATTATACCATAAATGCAAGGCGCGATCGCCTTGCTTCCTATAAAGGTTCAATAAATGTATAAAAGAAATGGCGATTAGCCATTTTTCATCTGTTTACATTTATTATACCGCAAAACTCATTAAAAGTCAATAGATTACAAACAAAAATCACGGATTTTTTTGTTTTATACAAAAAGGAGCATTTTTTGTATAAATGCCCCTTTTTTGTAGTTTTATTCAAGCTCAAATGCACCGGTATAAAGCTGATAATACGTGCCTTTTGCGGCTATCAGCTCATCGTGACTGCCACGCTCTATAATTCTTCCGTGGTCAAGCACCATTATTACATCGGAATTTTTTACCGTTGAAAGGCGGTGTGCTATTACAAACACCGTTCGTCCTTCCATCAGTTTATCCATTCCTTTTTGCACAATGGCTTCTGTACGGGTATCTATGGAAGATGTCGCCTCGTCAAGTATCATTACGGGCGGGTCTGCTACTGCCGCTCTTGCGATGGCGATAAGCTGTCTCTGACCTTGCGAGAGATTTGCTCCGTTACCTGACAGCTCCGTATCATAGCCCTCGGGAAGTCTTGTGATAAAATCGTCTGCTCCTGCGAGCTTTGCGGCATTTATACATTCCTCATCGGTAGCGTTAAGGTTACCGTAACGGATATTATCCATAACGCTTCCCGTAAACAGGTTTGTTTCCTGTAATACTATGCCAAGTGACCGTCTTAAATCGGATTTTTTGATTTTATTTATATTTATACCGTCATATCTTATTTTACCGTCAGCAATATCATAAAATCTGTTTATCAGATTGGTTATTGTAGTTTTACCTGCACCTGTTGCACCTACAAACGCCACTTTCTGACCGGGCTCGGCGTAAACTGTAACATCGTGAAGTACGGTTTTGCCTTCTTCGTATCCGAAATCGACCTCTGTCATACGTACGTCACCTGCAAGAGGTGTATAGGTGACACTACCGTCACTATGGGGGTGTTTCCACGCCCATTTTCCCGTATGTTTTGAGGTTTCGGTAATATTGCCGTTTTCATCTGTTACGGCGTTTACAAGAGTAACATAACCGCTGTCGGCTTCGGGCTGAGCGTCCATAAGCTCAAAAATTCTTGAAGCACCCGCCATTGCCATAACTATAGAGTTTATCTGCTGAGTAAGCTGGTTTACGTTTCCCGTAAACTGTTTTGTCATATTAAGAAACGGTACTACAATACTTATACTAAACGCCATTCCCGAAAGACTCAGGTTAGGTGCGCCCGTAGTGAGGAATATTCCTCCCGCCATAGCTATAATTACATAAAGCACGTTACCGATATTCTGTATAACAGGACCCAGCGTGTTTGCATAAGCGTGGGCACGGTAGCTGTCGCTACAGAGTTCGTCGTTTATTTTATCAAATTCGGTTTTACATTTTTCCTCGTGTGAGAAAACCTTGATTACCTTCTGTCCGTTCATCATTTCCTGGATAAACCCTTCGGTTTTACCTATAGATTTCTGCTGACGGATAAAATATTTTGCCGACCCGCCGCCCAGCTTTCTTGATACAAACATCATTACAGCTACGCCGAGAATCAGAATAAGTGTCATCCATACGCTGAAATAAAGCATAATTCCAAACACACACAGCAC
>JAZOTK010000135.1:0-3132 GCA_045657605.1 Clostridia bacterium | reverse complement strand
TATATAGCGTAGCCTTTTTCAAAAGCTTCAAGATTAAGCTCAAGGAATTTCGGCGGTACAGTTTCTTTTAGAGATTCTATCCATTTTTCTTTTGCAATACCGCTGTGTTTTGCCAGAAGTCCGATAAGTACGACATTTGCTGCCTTTGCATTTCCGCATTCTTCTGCAATTGCAAGAGCATCTGCAGAGATAACATCGTATTTTGCAGAAAGAGTATCCAGTATGTTTTCGGGATACTGCATAGCACCGGTGATTACCGGCATAGGCATCATTTCCTGCGCATTTACAATAAGCTTACCGCCTTCTTTAACGTATGCAGAGCCGCGGAGAGCCTCAAGGCTTTCAAATGCAAGAACTATATCTGCATTTCCTTCTGTAATTATAGGAGAATTTACTTTATCACCATATCTTACATAGGTGATAACACTACCGCCACGCTGTGACATTCCGTGTACTTCTGATACCTTTACGTCATAGCCTTCCATAGTTGTAACATTTCCTATTATACGGCTGGCAAGCAGGGTCCCCTGACCGCCTACGCCTACAATAACTATATTTGTAACCATTGTTTTTTCCTCCTTACAGCTTCTCGATTGCGCCGAACTTACAGATATTCATGCAAAGCGTACAGCCGTTGCACTGAGTTTTATCTATTACAGCCTTGCCGTCTTTGAATGTGATTGCAGGGCATCCGATTTTCATACACATTTTGCAGCCTTTACACTTATCAGTAACTACATGACAGGGATTGCCGTAATTTACATTTTTAAGCAAAGCACAGGGACGTCTTGCTATGATTACTGACGGAGCATCTGCCGCTGTTTCTTCTTTTACAATCTTTTCAAAGTTTTCAACATCGAACGGATCTGCAACAGTTATTCTTTCAACGCCTATCGCGCGGGCAAGCATTTCCATATCAACACGGCGTGTTTCTTCGCCTTTTATGGTATAACCCGTTGTGGGATTCTGCTGATGGCCCGTCATACCGGTTATGGCATTATCAAGGATAATAACGGTTGAATTACCTTTGTTGTATACTATGTCAATAAGACCGGTTATTCCGCTGTGCATAAATGTAGAATCGCCGATTACGGCAACGGCTTTTCTGCCGAACTCTCTGCCTCTTGCTTTTTCCATTCCGTGAAGACCGCTCACGCTTGCACCCATACAAACACATACGTCAATACTTGCAAGGGGAGCCGCCGCACCAAGAGTATAACAGCCAATGTCACCGCTGACGGTAAGCTTCAGCTTGCTGAGTACGTGGAACACGCCTCTGTGAGGGCATCCGGGACACATTACCGGTGGACGTACCGGAATATCCATAGGAGCGGGCTTTTCGTATTTTTCACCTGCAATGCCGGCTTTTATCAGTTCGGGTGTGTATTCGCCCAGGAGAGTAAATCTTTCCTTGCCGATAACTTCTATTCCGTTTACTTTGCAGAATTCTTCGATAAACGGGTCAAGTTCTTCTATTACATAAACTTTTTCAACATTCGCTGCAAATTCGCGGATAAGCTCTGTCGGCATAGGGTTTATCATACCGAGCTTTAAGAATGAAGCTTCGGGCATGGCTTCCTTTGCATACTGATATGCAATACCTGCCGCTATAATACCTATTTTCTTATCTCCGTAAGTTATTTTGTTAATATCGCAGGATTCGCTGTATTTTGTCAGATCTTTTGTACGCTGTTCAACTATAACGTGCTTTTTAACTGCCATTGCGGGCATCATTACATTTTTCTGTATATCCTTTGTATATTCTTTAAGCCCGATTTCTTCTCTGGGGAATTCTTCTACCAGGCTCTGTGAGTGAGCTACTCTGGTGGAGAGTCTGATTATAACGGGAGTATCAAATTTTTCGCTTATTTCATAAGCAAGCTTTGTAAAATCACGACATTCGCCGCTGTCGGCAGGCTCGAGCATAGGAAGCTTTGCTGCTTTTGCATAGTTTCGGCTGTCCTGTTCGTTCTGTGAGCTGTGCATACCGGGGTCATCGGCAACAACAAGCACCATACCGCCGTTTATACCTGTATATGAAGCAGTGAAAAGCGGGTCTGCTGCTACGTTAAGACCTACATGTTTCATACAGGTCATACTTCTTGCTCCGGCGATTGCCGCACCTACAGCAACCTCGGTAGCAACTTTTTCGTTGGTAGCCCATTCGCTGTATATTTCGTCATATTTAGAAATAAATTCAGTAATTTCGGTGCTGGGCGTTCCGGGATATGACGATACAACTGTTACCCCTGCCTCGTAAGCACCTCTTGCAACCGCCTGGTTGCCAAGCATTAATTTTTTCATTATATTCATTCCTCTCTTGAGTAAACATTGCGAAATCCGCAATAATAGTTTCTTTTTATAAAATATAAATTTACATACGCATACATATTAATTGTACAACAAAATCCGTTAAAAATAAAGGGGTTTTTTGGTTTTTTGTAAAGATTGCATAAAAATATTTTTTTTTATCGTAAAATATGTCCGATTTGCTGAAAACACTATATTTACTCGCGACGTGCTTTTAAGCTGCGGGCAGTTATAGAAAATCCCCAAAAAAACGGCATATTTGCAGATATATTTGTGAATATTTAACCTATTAATTTTTGTAGTTTTTTGGTATAATAAAAGGTGCTGTAGTATATCTGCAGTTATTACATACGAACTCTGAAATGTTTTCAGAATAGATTATAACAGGAGGGAAAAACAATGAGTAAGAAATTCGTTTACCTCTTCAAAGAGGGCGACGCATCACAGAGAGAGCTTCTCGGCGGTAAAGGTGCAAACCTTGCTGAGATGACAAAAATCGGTCTCCCTGTTCCCCAGGGTTTCACGGTTTCAACTGAAGCTTGTACTCAGTTTTATGAGGACGGCAGAAAAATTCACGCCGATATTCAGGCAGAGATTATGGAAAACATCACAAAGATGGAAGAAATCTGCGGCAAAAAATTCGGTGACAAGGAAAATCCCCTTCTCGTATCCGTTCGTTCGGGCGCAAGAGCTTCGATGCCGGGTATGATGGATACTATCCTTAACCTTGGTCTTAACGAAGAAGTTGTTGAGACAATGGCAGCAAAAACAGGCAACCCCAGATGGGCTTGGGACTGCTACAGAAGATTTATACAGATGTAC
>JAZOTK010000134.1:0-5226 GCA_045657605.1 Clostridia bacterium | reverse complement strand
GTTTACATCCGGATCATCGGAAACTCTAAGAATATTATCGTATACCACTCTTGCTTTCTGCTCTGCTGCCAGGTTTTCGTTAAAGTCAGCTATCGGGTCGCCCATTACTGCAAATGCCATTGCATCAAAGGCCTGCCCCGGGGCATTTGAGGGATATACGCCTTTCCCGTGTTCAATATAATATGCTGCAAGCGGCGTTCCGTCAATCTGAGATGCCGGTACGTTTTTTGTAAGCTGATGAACAAGCGTTCCTACCATTTCAAGATGTGCGAGTTCTTCTGTTCCTATATCAGTAAGGATACCCTTGCAGACATCATCTTTCATATGAAATCTTTGCGACAAGTATCGCATGGATGCTGCCATCTCTCCGTTCGGTCCTCCGTATTGGCTGATTATATAGCTTGCAAGCTTTGGATTAGGATTTTTTATATTTATCGGAAACTGTAGCTTTTTCTGATATTCCCACATTTATTTTTCCCTCCTTCAATTTTCCCACGGCCAGGGGCTTTCTATCCAGCTCCAGCTACCGTTGGGTTTAACGCCCTTTGTTGTCAGAGGGCCGTATTTTTTTTCGTATTCTTCTCTCAGCTCCATTGCTTTTTTTGCAATAGCCGAATGCATTTCCAGCGCTTTCATATCATGTGGATGTGTATCTAAATATAATACCAATTCTGTTTCTACAAAATCGTATTCCATTATTTCTCTCATCAGTTTTTCACGGCTTTTGCCTGTTTCAGGTACATTGCCACAACCGAAATCACACATATTTTCCATCACATTACCCCCTTCTCATATACACCGAGCGGTAAATCGAGTTCCGGAAACAGCGTTCCTCTTTCCAGCGCTTCTGACGGTGCATAGGTTTCTTTCATCCTCTGCACCGGAACATAGGCATAGCCAACTTTATATTCCATTACATTCATTTCTTCATTCATTTTTATTTCTCCAATCTGCCGCACTGCGGCTGTTTTTCAGGCTTCCAATACCATTGTATGCAAATTATGTCTACCTGTTGCAGGATTAATTTGAAAATACTGCATAAAAATTTTTCTTGTGTCAACACTTATTTTATATAAAATAACTCTTGACAAATCAGTAAAAACGTGGTAAAGTAATATTGTTAGCACTCAAAAACATCGAGTGCTAACGGAAGTGTTTCAGAAAGGCGGTGGGAAAATGGAGCTTGGAGAACGCAAACGCAGAATCCTGCAGGCTATTGTACAGGATTATATTGAAACTGCTGAGCCGGTAGGATCGAGAACAATTTCAAGAAAGCACATACCCGAACTCAGTTCTGCTACTATTCGTAACGAAATGGCTGATTTGGAAGAAATGGGATATTTATGTCAGCCTCATACCTCTGCGGGCCGTATCCCTTCAGATTTAGGTTATCGTGTATATGTTGACAATATGCTGAAAAAATACCGGTTTACGCTGAGCGAAATGGAACAGATGCAGATGGCTCTGTCACAGAAGGTTCACGAAGCAAAGCAAATGGCAGCTGAGCTTTCATCCGTACTTTCTCACCTCACGAATTATACGGCGGTGACAGCTTCGAGACAGATGGCACAGTCAGGAATACGTTCATTCCAGCTGATGCCTATGGAAGGTGGCAAATTCCTCGCTATTGTTGTAACAAACGAGGGTAATGTCAAAAACAAAATGTTTATGGATACCGACGGGCTGGGGTCCGGACTTATACTGAAGCTTTCAGATATTTTAAATTCTAAGCTTTCGGGGAAACCTTCAGAGATGCTTATTACTGAAATAGCAAAGCTTCGCAACGAATCTACCGGTGTTGTCCATAACGTTTTAGATTACGTATCGGCGTGTCTTATTGAAGAAAGCGAGGTTTCGGTTGACGGAAGTATAAATCTTCTCAACCATCCTGAATATTCCGATATAAATAAGGCAAAAGAAATTCTGGAGTTTATGAACAATGCCGATAATTTAAGTCCTCTCGTAGCAACCCCCATTGGCGACAGTGAAATCAAGGTATTGATAGGACACGAAAATCCGCTTGAGCAGTTCAAGAATTGCAGCGTTATACTTTGCAGCTATAATTTAGGCGGAAAATCCGGCAGCATAGGACTTGTTGGTCCTACCCGTATGGATTACTCAAAGGTAATATCAATGCTTGAATACTTAAAAAACGAGCTGAAACAATCAGAGGAAGGAAAGGACTGATAGGCTATGAGTAATAAAGAAAAAGAAGAATTAATCGAAGAAACAGCGCCCGAAGCGGTAGATACTCCCGGCGAAAACGACGAGCCTGATTATGCAAAACTTCTGGAAGAAAAAGAAGCTCTTTGCAATGAATATCTTGACAAATATCAGCGGTCTGTTGCAGAGTTTGATAATTTCCGTAAACGTACAATAAAAGAAAGAGATTCTATTGCAATAAGTGCTGCTTCAGCCGTGGTAGAACAGCTTCTTCCGGTAATGGATAATCTTGAACGCGCAGCAAAGCTTGTTGAAAATTCTGCTGATGAAGCTATGAAACAGGGTTTTGATTTAGTGGCACGTCAGCTTACTGAAGCTTTTGAAAAAATCGGTGTTACGGTTATTGAAACCACAGGCTGCGAGTTTGACCCTAATCTTCATAATGCAGTAATGCATGTGGATGATGAAGAAGTAGGCGAAGGAATTATCGTCGAGGAATTCCAAAAAGGGTACATTTACAAAGAAAAGGTTATAAGACACAGTATGGTAAAAGTTGCCAACTGACATTTTAATATGCTTATCCGTCCGCAGATAAGCGGTGTATTACATTAATTTATGTTTTGCGGACAGAAAGGTTTGTGAATTATTATGGGAAAAATTATAGGTATTGACCTTGGTACAACAAATTCTTGCGTAGCAGTAATGGAGGGCGGCGAACCGGTAGTTATCCCCAATCCGGAAGGTTCCAGAACAACCCCTTCTGTTGTTGCATTTGCAAAAAACAACGAAAGACTTATCGGTCAGGTAGCTAAAAGACAGGCTGTTTTAAATCCTGAAAAAACTATCATCTCTATCAAAAGAGATATGGGTTCCGATAAAAAAGTAAATATTGATGATAAAGCTTATTCTCCTCAGGAACTTTCTGCTATGATTCTTCAGAAACTGAAAGCTGATGCTGAAAGCTATCTCGGCGAAACAGTTACACAGGCTGTTATTACTGTTCCTGCATATTTCAGCGACTCTCAGAGACAGGCTACAAAAGACGCAGGTAAAATTGCCGGTCTTGAAGTTCTTCGTATTATAAACGAGCCTACAGCAGCTGCTCTTGCTTACGGAATGGATAAAGAAAACGAACAGAAAATTATGGTATACGACCTTGGCGGTGGTACTTTTGACGTATCTATCCTTGAAATCGGCGATGGTATTTTCGAAGTTCTCGCAACAAGTGGTAACAACCGTCTCGGCGGTGATGATTTTGACGACAGAATCATTGAATGGCTCGCAAGCGAATTCCAGAAGGAAAATGGTATTGATTTAAGAAATGACAAACGTGCTATGCAGAGACTTAAGGAAGCAGCTGAAAAAGCAAAAATTGAGCTTTCCGGTGTAACAATGGCTAATATTAACCAGCCGTTCATCACAGCTGATGCTGAAGGACCCAAGCATCTTGATATGACACTTTCAAGAGCTAAGTTCGATGAGCTTACTGCTGACCTTGTTGACAAAACAATGGAACCCGTTAAAAAGGCTCTTTCCGATGCAGGTCTTAATCCTTCGCAGATTGACAAAGTTCTTCTTGTTGGTGGTTCTACAAGAATTCCTGCTGTTCAGGAAGCTGTTAAGAAATTTATCGGTCAGGAACCTCACAAAGGAATCAACCCTGACGAATGTGTTGCACTCGGTGCGGCTATTCAGGCAGGCGTACTTGCCGGCGATGTTCAGGACCTTGTTCTTCTTGACGTAACACCCCTTTCACTGGGTCTTGAAACTCTCGGCGGCGTATTTACAAAGCTGATTGAAAGAAATACAACTATTCCTACAAAGAAAAGTCAGATTTTCTCAACTGCTGCTGATAATCAGCCCGCTGTTGATATCCATGTTCTCCAGGGTGAACGTGAAATGGCGGCGTATAACAAAACTCTCGGCAGATTCCAGCTTGAAGGAATTGCTCCTGCTCCCAGAGGCGTACCCCAGATTGAAGTTACTTTTGATATAGATGCAAACGGTATTGTTAATGTTTCCGCAAAAGACCTCGGTACAGGTAAAGAACAGAAGATAACAATTACCGCAAGCACAAATCTTTCTGACGAAGAAATCGATAAGGCTGTAAAAGAAGCTGAAAAATTTGCTGAAGAAGATAAGAAACGTCGTGAAGAGGTTGATACTCGCAACAATGCTGATTCACTTGTCTTCCAGTGCGAAAAAGTGTTAAACGAAAGCGGCGACAAAATCCCTGCTGAAGATAAAGCGGCAATCGAAGCTGAAATTGCAAATGTAAAAAAAGCTCTTGAAGGTACTGACAGCGCAGCAATTAAAGCTGCTACAGATGCCCTTACAGGCAAATTCCACGAGCTTTCTGCAAAAATGTATCAACAGCAGGCTCCCCAGGGTGATATGGGAGATATGGGTAACATGGGCGGTGCCTCAGCAGGCGGTGCACAGGATGCCGACTACAAAGAAGTAGACTAATCGTTTGAGATGTAGGATGGGCTTTGCCCATTCTACATTTTGTGCTATGGATTGGAGATAAATTATGAAACGAGATTACTATGAGGTTCTCGGAGTGGAAAAATCCGCTTCGGCAGACGAAATAAAAAAAGCTTACCGAAAGCTTGCAAAGCAATATCATCCCGACCTCAATCCCGATAATAAAGAGGCAGAAGAAAAGTTCAAAGAAGTCAGTGAAGCTTATGAAATATTGAGCGATGACCAGAAACGCGCAAATTATGACCGTTTCGGTCACGAAGGTGCAAACGCCGGCGGATTCGGCGGTGCAGGCGGATTTGGTGGTTTCGGCGGTATGGATTTTGATGATTTAGGAGATATATTCGGCAGCTTCTTCGGCGGTGGCGGCAGCAGAGGACAGAGAAGAAACGGTCCTCAGAAAGGCTCCGATATAGAAGTAGAAGAAGTTATATCCTTTGAAGAAGCCGCTTTTGGCGTTGAGAAAGAAATAAACTATTCACGAATAGAGGATTGTCCCGACTGTCACGGTAGCGGTGCAAAGGCAGGAACACAGCCTGAAACCTGTAGTGCCTGCGGCGGCAGCGGTCAGGTACAAAG
>JAZOTK010000133.1:0-3498 GCA_045657605.1 Clostridia bacterium | reverse complement strand
CGATTTGGAGTTTTTCCCGTTGATACATGGATTAACAAAGCCATGCTCTCCCTCTATCCCGATGAATGTGCAAAATATCCTGACATACGTACCGCCGGCGAAAATTATTTCGGAGAAAACTGCGGTCTTGCCCAGCAATATATATTCTATTATGCAAGAGAAAACAAACTTGGTTAAATTTGCCGAAAGGACTGATTATATAAGTGATAGTTGAGCCAAAAAAATATATAAGTGCACGCTGTCCCGTATGTAACGAGCGGATTTCTGCGGAAATTACTCCTTTTCTGCTCAACGGCGGATTTGACGCTTGTTGCAATGTATGTGGCAACAATTTTATTAAAATATACAAAAAGCCAAACAAAAAATATTTGATTTCCCAGCATTGCCTTATTTGCGACAGCGAACATAAATTTGACATTTCTTTTGGCAGTCTGTGGAAAAAAAAGATAACAGCTCTCGCCTGTCCCGCAAGCACAATAGACATTTGTTATATTGGTGACTACGACCGTGTTAATACAGCCTCTGACCGCCTGGACAGTGAGTTGCAGGGTTTTGCCACCGCTGACCCGGAAGAAATTTACAAGAACGCCGACCCGCTTTTTCACCTGGCAATAGCCGAGCTTAATCTCAAGCTCTCACGCAACCGCGTGCTCTGCATGTGCGGTCAATGTACTCTTATCGTCCGGCTCAGTCAGATGGGAATAACGCTGACCTGCGGAAATTGCGACGCCAAAGAATTTATCCCCCTACAAAACCAAAAGGATCTGGATACCTTTCTTGCAAGAGAAACAATTCTGCTGATATAAATAAATATGAACCGAAAGGAATGAGATATCGTGCCAATTAAAATTTTAAATGATCTGCCGGCAAAAAAAACTCTTACAAGCGAAAATATTTTCGTTATGACGGAAAAACGAGCTTTAAAGCAGGATATACGTCCTCTTAAAATTTTATTGCTTAACCTAATGCCCAAAAAAATAACTACCGAAACACAAATTCTCCGTCTGCTGAGCAACTCTCCCCTTCAGACTGAAATAGATCTGATACGTACAGTCACGTATCAGTCAAAAAACACTCCGGAAGAACATCTTCTGGCTTTCTACAAATCTTTTGACGAAATAAAAGATAACAAATATGACGGTCTGATTATTACAGGAGCTCCTGTTGAGCATCTCGAATTTGAAGATGTGGATTACTGGACTGAGCTTACAGAAATTATGGAATGGTCTAAAACTAATGTAACAAGCACATTCCATATCTGCTGGGCGGCTCAGGCAGCTCTTTACTACCATTACGGCATAAAAAAACATATGCTTGACAAAAAAATGTTTGGTGTTTTCAAGCATAAGGTTTTACGAAAAAATACGAAAATTCTCCGCGGCTTTGACGATGTATTCTATGCTCCCCACTCACGTCATACCGGTATGCTCCGTGAAGATATAGCCTCCGTTCCCGACCTTACTATTCTTGCCGAAAGCAAAGAAGCCGGCATATACATAGTCGCTTCAAAAGACCGCAAAAACTTTTTTGTGACAGGCCATTCGGAATATGACGCTGAAACTCTGCACGAGGAATATATAAGAGATTTGGAAAAAGGGCTTGACATACAAGTTCCTGCAAATTACTACCCGGACGATGACCCGAAGCAAAAACCGCTTGTAACCTGGCGTTCTCACGCTAATCTTCTATACACCAACTGGCTGAATTATTATGTATATCAGGCAACGCCGTATAACATAGAAAAGATAAAATAAAAAACGCTGACCTCCTGTTTGTTTTTCAGCGTCGGGTTTTGGTCATAAAAACATTTAAATTATTAAAAAATCTATAATAATGTATAAAAAAAATTTTTTATTTCATTGAAATGTACAAAATTTTTATAAAAATACTTGACAGTTTACAAAAAAAAGTATAAAATATAAAGGTACGTATTATATGCCAAGATATATTATTGTGCAATTATCAGATAAATTATTTACTAAAGAGGAGGTGCTGAAAGGGCAATATGGAATTAATTCATTATTTATTAATAGCAATTGTTGCTGTCGTTGGTATAGCAGTCGGTGCAGTTATAGGTAATATATACCGCAAAAAAATCGGCGAAAAGGCTATAGGCTCTGCCGAAGAACAAGCTGCTAAGATTATTGCGGATGCAGAAAAATCTGCCGCTGATATAGCAAAAGGCGCACAGGCTAAGAAAAAAGAAGCGATGCTTGAGGCTAAAGAGGAAATACATAAAAATCGCCTTGAATTTGATAAAGAACTTAAGGAAAGACGCGCTGAGATTTCCCGCCAGGAGCGACGTATAAGTCAAAAAGAAGAATCCTTGGATAAAAAAACAGAAGCTCTTGAGAAAAGAGAAGAAAAAGTAGCTAAGAAAATGTCTGAAATTGACGGAATTCAGCAGGAAGCGGAAGAATACAGAGAAAAGCAGATTCATGAACTTGAACGTATTTCAGGTATGAAACGTGATGAAGCAAAAGAGGTTATCCTCCGCAATGTTGAAAGCGAAGCCCGTCATGAAGCGGCTATTCTTATCAAATCCATTGAGGATGAAGCAAAAGAAGAAGCTGAAAACAGAGCAAGAAAAATTGTAGGTCTTGCAATTCAGCGTTGTGCGGCAGACCATGCTGCTGAAGTTACTGTATCGGTTGTTAACCTTCCCAGTGATGAAATGAAAGGAAGAATTATCGGCCGTGAGGGTCGTAATATCCGTACTCTCGAAACACTCACGGGAATTGACCTCATTATTGACGACACTCCCGAAGCTGTTATTCTGTCGGGCTTTGATCCGATACGACGTGAAATTGCGAGAATCGCACTGGAAAAACTTATTCATGACGGACGTATTCATCCGGCAAGAATAGAAGAAACAGTTGAGAAAGCAAGGCGAGATGTTGAAAATACTATTAAACAGGAAGGTGAACGTGCTACCTTTGAAACAGGCGTACACGGTCTGCATCCTGAACTTATCAAACTTCTCGGTAAGCTGAAATACAGAACAAGCTACGGTCAGAATGTTCTTATGCACAGCATAGAAGTATCCCATCTGTCAGGCATCATGGCTGCAGAAATGGGCGTTGATGTAAATCTGGCTAAACGTGCTGGTCTGTTACATGATATTGGTAAGGCAATCGACCATGAGGTTGACGGTTCCCACGTTGATATCGGTGCTAATGTTGCAAGAAAATACAAGGAAAGCGATGAAGTTATCCACGCTATTATGGCTCACCACGGTGATGTTGAAGCAAATACTATTGTTGCTTGTATCGTACAGGCGGCAGATGCAGTATCTGCGGCACGTCCCGGTGCAAGACGTGAAAATATCGAAACATATATAAAACGTCTTGAAAAGCTGGAAGAAATTGCAACAAGCTTTAAGGGTGTTGAAAAATCCTTTGCTATCCAGGCAGGACGTGAAGTCCGCATAATGGTTAAGCCCGAGGATATAAATGATCAGTCGATCATCCTTGTTGCAAAAGACATTGTTAAGAAAAT
>JAZOTK010000132.1:0-7941 GCA_045657605.1 Clostridia bacterium | reverse complement strand
GAGCTTTCATACAATGCTGTCGGTGCTGCGGTAAAATATATTGCCGAAACACAGAAAACGGATATAAGTCATATAAACGGCGTAGCATATTACAGTCTTGGCGAATTTATGAATATGGACGCCAATACCAGACGTAATCTTGAGCTTACGGAAACGATGAGAACAAAATCCAAAAAGGGAAGCCTTCTGTGGGTGCTTGATATGACAAAAACGGCTATCGGCGGAAGAAGACTTAGAAGCTGGATTGAGCAGCCGCTGATAAACTGCGGTGCTATAAACAAAAGACTCGGCGGCGTAGAAGAGCTGTTTCGTAACGTAATTCTCAGAAGCAACTTAAGAGAGCTTCTGGATAATGTAATGGACATTGAAAGACTGATAGGGAAAATAGTTTGCCGCAATGCAAACGGCAGAGACCTGGTAGCTCTTAAAAATTCATTTGAGATTTTACCTGCTCTTTCCTTTGAAATTTCGGGGTGTCGTTCACCGCTGATAAATGAGATATATAAGTCGATAGATACGCTTGAAGATATGTATGAGCTTATCAGCAGGGGAATCTGCGATAATCCGCCGATAACCATTCGTGAGGGTGGAATTATAAGAGAAGGCTATAGTAGTCAGCTTGACGATTACAGAAGTGCTATGACTGACGGTAAAAGCTGGCTGGCTTCTATTGAAGCCGCGGAGAGAGAAAAAACGGGTATAAAAAACCTTAAAGTCGGATTCAATAAGGTTTTCGGATACTATATCGAAGTATCAAAATCAAACGTGGACAAGGTTCCCGAAACATATATAAGAAAACAGACGCTCACAAACGGCGAGAGATACATAACCGATGAGCTTAAAAGAATAGAAGATACTATTTTGGGAGCTGAAGAAAAGAGCGTTCAGCTTGAATACAGTCTGTTTGAAGAAATAAGAGATATTGTCGGAGCAGAAAGAGAAAGGATACAAACTACCGCAAAGGCAATAGGAATACTGGATTGCATAGCCTCGCTGGCTGAGGTTGCGGCTAAATACAATTATTGTATGCCTGAGGTTAATGTATCTGACGTAATAGATATAAAACAGGGCAGACATCCCGTAGTGGAACGTCTGTCGGATGAAATGTTTGTGCCGAACGATACCTATCTTAACGGCACAAGCGACAGGCTTTCGATTATTACCGGACCTAATATGGCAGGTAAATCCACATATATGAGACAGGTAGCCGTAATAACTCTTATGGCGCAGATAGGAAGCTTTGTACCGGCTACATCGGCAAAAATAGGGATAGCGGATAGTATTTTCACGAGAGTGGGAGCTTCCGATGACCTGGCGGCAGGGCAGAGTACGTTTATGGTAGAAATGAGCGAGGTTGCACATATCCTGAAAAATGCAACTACCAGCAGTCTTATTATTTATGACGAGATAGGCAGAGGAACAAGCACCTATGACGGGCTTGCCATTGCCTGGGCGGTGGTTGAACATACAGCATCAAAGAAAACCTGCGGTGCCAGAACCTTGTTTGCAACTCATTACCACGAGCTGACAGCTCTTGAGGACAGTATAGACGGAATAAAAAATTACAGCGTTGCCATAAAAGAGAGAGGCGATGACATAATTTTCCTCAGGAAAATAGTTAAAGGCGGAACCGATAACAGCTATGGCGTTGAGGTGGCAAAACTTGCGGGGATACCTGAAAATGTCATAAACAGGGCAAAGAAGATACTGAAAAATCTTGAAACCGGGAAAATGACGGTGCAGCCCAAAAAGGTGATGGAAGAAGAACCGCAGATGAGTTTCGGCAATACTGTAGGACTTGAGATAATAGAAAAGATTAAAAATATTGATGTGGATACACTAACGCCTATTGAAGGGCTGTCGATGCTGTATAGCATAAAAAAAGAATTGGAACAGATTTAAAGTAAGGAAAGGCGATTATATGTTTATCAAACTGCTGGACAAAGATTTGGCGAACATGATTGCCGCCGGGGAGGTTGTTGAAAGACCTGCTTCTGCGGTAAAAGAATTGATTGAAAATTCAATAGACGCAGGAGCGGCAATGATAACCGTTGAAATAAAAAACGGGGGACTAAAGCTTATTAAAGTTACAGACAACGGGTGCGGAATACATCCGGACGATGTAGAAAACGCTTTTTTAAGACACGCCACAAGCAAAATATCAAAACCGCAGGATCTGGACGCGATTTATACGCTCGGTTTCAGAGGGGAGGCGCTGGCGAGTATAGCATCGGTAGCGAGAGTGGAGCTGTACACACGTCCGCCGGAATTTGAAACGGGAATGACCTGTATTGCGGACAACGGAAACATTGAGAATGCCGTAGAAACACCCGGTTTTGCAGGAACCTGCATAAAGGTTACGGATTTATTCTATAATACACCGGCACGTATGAAGTTCCTTAAAAAGGATTCAACCGAAGCCGGATATGTGGAAGAAGTCATAAGAAAGACTGCCATAGCTCATCCTGAGGTGTCGTTCAGATTTATTTCGGACGGGAAAGAAAAGCTGTTTACTTCAGGTGACGGCGAGCTGGCGGTGGCGGTTCATATGCTGTTCGGGAAAGAAACAGCCGCGCAGCTTTTGCCTGTGGAACACGGGGACGGTGCGATAACCGTGACGGGACTTGTGAGCAATCCTGTTTATACAAGAAAAACACGGGCAATGCAGTATTTTTACGTAAACAACCGACCTGTAGTAAGCAGAATGATGACGACTGCGCTGGAGGAGGCTTGCAAGGGGCTTATTCCAATAGGATTTCATCCCATAGGATTTTTAAAGCTGAATGTACCGGCGGAAGCAGTTGATGTTAATGTACACCCGTCAAAGCTTGAAGTTAAATTTTCCGATGAAAAGAAAATATACAGTTGCATTTACTGGGCAGTGAAAAATGCTCTTAATGCTCCTGTAATTCCCAAAATAACAGAAGCGGAAATTCCGGCAAAAAAAGAACCGTACGGTAAGCCTTTTGAAACAGGTGGCACAAAAACGGAGAATATTACTGTAGCAGAAGGGAAACCACCTGTAACTGTAGTGAGACCACCGGAGGCAGTAGCGGTAAGAACGCCGATTATACCTGTTTCAAAAACGCCAAGACTGGCAGAGGATATACCTGCACCGGTGCAGAAAATACAGGAAAAATACGAAAAACCTGTAAAAACATCAAATACAGAGGAAGAAATAAGAGAAAAAAAGACAGAATATATTCAATTAGGGGTTGAACTTGATAAAGAAATTGGGTATAATATAATAGGACAGTTGTTTGATACCTTTATTCTGGTGCAGAAAGGCGATATGCTGATGATGGTTGACCAGCATGCGGCGCATGAGCATATTACATATGGAAAACTTCTCCGTCAGTGGGAAGAGAGCAATATAAGCACTCAGCTTCTGCTTACGCCTGTTGTAGTGTCTCTTACTCCTGAAGAAAAAGGAATTTTCAGCGAAAATAAAGATTTTTTTGCTGAAATAGGATTTGAGAGCGAGGATTTCGGCGGGAATGATATAGCCGTAAGAGGAGTTCCCGAGGTTATGGAGATAAGCCGGATTGGGTTTGCTGTCTGCGAAATAATAGCGGCGCTTAAAAACGGCAGACTGGACGCAGGAAGAAGTCGCAGAGAGCATGCACTTCATACGGTTGCATGCAGAGCCTCGATTAAAGCCGGCAAAAAGCTTAAATTTACTGAAATGGACGATTTGGTAAAACAGCTTTTTGAAATAGAAAAAACCGTAACCTGTCCCCACGGCAGACCGGCGTGGATTGTGATGGACAGGCAGTTTATTGAAAAACAGTTCAAAAGGATAAAGTAGATATGATACCCTTGATAGTAGTTGAAGGACCGACAGCAAGCGGGAAAACAGCCCTTGCAGTAGAAATTGCAAAACAGGTTGGCGGCGAAGTTGTTTCTGCTGATTCAATGCAGATATACAAATATATGGATATAGGCAGTGCCAAGCCTACAAAAGAGGAAATGCAGGGAATACCGCACCATATGATTGATATTGTTATGCCTGACTGTAACTATAGTCTCAGCGATTATGTAAAGGAGGCACATAAGGTTATAGCGGATATCAGTGGCAGAGGTAAAATTCCGGTTATGGCAGGCGGTACGGGACTTTATATAAATACGGTAATGAATAATATTTCCCTTTCTGATGAAGAAGATACAGGAGGAAAGGTGAGAGAAGCGCTTGAAAAATTTCTTGCGGAAAACGGGCAGGAGGCTTTGTTTGAAAAACTCAGAAACATTGACCCGGAAAGCGCGGAAAAAATACATCCGAATAATACAAAGAGGGTAATACGTGCTATAGAAATTTTTGAAAATACAGGGAAAACTATGTCGCAGCAGAATGAGATGTCGAGAAAGTCGCCGCAGATATACAAAACTGCTGAATTTGCGGTAGAGTTTGACAGAGAAGTGCTGTATGACAGGATTAACCGCAGAGTTGATATTATGTTTAAAGAAGGTCTTGTTGATGAAGTCCGCCATTGTGCTGATATGGGCTGCACAAGAGCGCATACATCTATGCAGGCAATAGGGTACAAGGAAATACTTGATTATTTTGAAGGGCTTTGCACTCTCTCTGAGGCAAAGGATAAAATCAAACAGGAAACAAGAAGATATGCCAAGAGACAGCTTACGTGGTTTAAAAGAAATAATGTAACCTGGCTCAGACCCGGAGAAATACCGGATTTGACAGAATTTTTGGAAAACTGATAAAATAAATATTTCGGCGGAAAGGAATGAAATAAACTGTGAAAAAATTTCTTCCACTTGTGCTGATAGTGTGCTGTGTTTTCGGTATGTGGTATCTGTACGGCAATGTCAGACGAAAAGAAACAACAGCAACTGTTAAGGCAGGGGAATATACGGATATTATAACATCGGACGTGCTGATAATCCGTAACGAAACCCCGATAACCGTTAATTCGACAGGATTTTTCCAGAACAGCGTACCCTCAGGGAATAAAGTGGAAAGAGGAAAGGCTGTAGGTGATTTTTATGTGGGAGAGCCTGATGAAGATATAATAGGCAGTATTAACGCCGTAAATGAAAAGCTTAGTGAAGCGCGGGCTGCTACAGGAAATGAGACGTTGTTCCTGGGCGACATATCTGCCATTGATAATAAAATTGAAGAATACACAAGCAGAATATCGGCACTGGCAGCAGAAGGTAATCAATTGGAGATAAACAAGATTAAAAGAGAAATTGATATTCTGGTGCAGAGAAAAGACGGTATAAAAGAAGGAACATCAGGTGGCAAAAGGTCTGTTATAGCAGCGCTTGAGGCGCAGCTTAGCGAGCTTGAAGCCGGGCTTGGAAACAATATACATAAACTGTATGCAGAAACATCGGGCATATTCTTTGATACGGCAGACGGATTGGAAGAAATGCTTAATATGGAGACTGTTTTTTCTGTGTCAGCTACTGCGATAGAGGAACTTATAAACAGGGAAAGCTATGAAGCGAAGAAGGATATTCTACCTTATCCGGTAGCTAAAATATCCGATAATTCGGGCTGGCTGATATCTTTTGTTACTGATACCGAAAGAGCGGCGCAGCTGGAGGAAATAGGTAAGGTTAAAGTTAAATTCCCCGGCGGAGGCGGCGAGGAGATTACCTGCAGGTATGCGGGATGCACAGAGGAGACAGACGGAAAGACAGCCGTTTTCATAAAAGGAACAAGAGAAATAGAATATCTTTTTACAAGCAGAAAGGTATCGGCTGAAATTTATGTTGATGATTACGAAGGGCTTGAAATACCTGCATCGGCACTTATAAAGTATGAAGGGAAAGATGCGGTTGAAGTCCGCGATGGTAAAGATATAATTGTAAAACCGGTAGAGGTTTTATTTAAAAACGATGATATAGCTATAGTAAAAGAAGATAACAAAAAAGAAAATGCATTGCTTTTGTATGAGGAGGTGGTAACACGGTGAGTATAGAGGAAAATCTGGCAGAGGTCAGAGAAAAAATAAGAAAGGCCTGCGAAAGATGCGGGAGAGACCCGTCAGAGATTACTCTGGTGGGAGCGAGCAAGACAAAACCGCCCGAGATAATAAACGAGGCCATAGCTGCCGGACTTGAGGTAATAGGAGAAAACCGTGTACAGGAACTGACAGAAAAGTATGATAAAACGGATAAATCCGCAAAAATACATCTGATAGGTCATCTTCAGACAAATAAGGTAAAATATATTGCAGATAAGGTGGACCTTATACATTCAGTAGACAGCACGAGACTGGCTGAAGAAATTTCAAAACAAGGGAAAAAGCTCGGTAAAGATATAGAGGTGCTGATACAGGTTAATGTGTCCGGAGAGGAAAGCAAATCCGGAATTTCCCCGAAAGAGCTGGACGGGCTTATGGAATATATAGAGAATCTGCCGAATATAAAAGTGCGGGGGCTTATGACAATACCGCCTCTTGACAGCGGCAGTATGGAAAACAGCCGTAAAATTTTTAAAGATTTATATAAAATATATATTGACAAAAAGCAAAAAAAATATAATAATATAAGTATGGATATTTTATCAATGGGCATGAGTAGCGATTTTGAAATTGCAATTGAAGAAGGAGCAACCATGGTAAGAGTAGGAAGGGCTATCTTCGGCTCAAGATAATTTAAAAGTACGGAAAGGATGTATAATTATGAAAATAACATCAAAGCTTTTAAACGCCATCGGATTTAACACAAACGATGAGGACGAATATGAGGAATATGAGGAGATGAATGCACCTCAGGAATCAGCAACTCATTTTGAAGCGTTTAATAAAAGAAGCAAGGTTGTAAACATCAATGCAACTACACAGTTTAAGGTTGTAGTAATTCAGCCGGAAAATTTTGATGAGGCAAAAGAAATTGCAGACCATCTCAAAGAAAGAAAACCGGTTGTAATCAATCTGGAGCTTATGGAAAAGGATTCCGCACGTAAAATATTTGATTTTCTGAACGGTGCCATATACGCTCTGGGCGGCAGCGTGCAGAAGGTTGCGACAAACATATATCTGATAGCTCCGTATAATGTTACTATTATGGGTGATTTCAGAGACGAACTTAAAAGCAAAGGATTTCTGTGGAATACCTGAGGAAAGAGGGAAGAACGATGAGTTTTGGATATGCGGTTTTTTTCGCAGTAAACTCGCTGTTTAATATTATATACACACTCATACTTGTAAATGTTTTTTCGAGCTGGTTGCCGTTTTTATACGAAAACAGGTTTTTTGCAAAGCTTCTGTATATTATTGAAACACTGACGGAACCTATAATGAATCCTGTCAGAAACATGCTCAGAAAAACACAGCTCGGACAGATGCCTGTAGATTTTTCTCCGGTTATTGTATTGCTTCTCATACAGATTGTTCAACGGGTTGTTTTATCTTTGCTGGCGGTAATTCTGTAAGGCGGGAATTATATGGACGATACAAAAATTACGCTTTCAAGGTTAACTGACCTTGCAGAAAGGCGAGACAAACACTGCTACTGTGTATTTTCTAAATTTCTGACTCCGGCGGAGCAACAGCTGGCGATGAGATTTAAAAATAAAGCGTTGTGGGGAGGATTTGCCGAAGCGGAACGTAAGGTAGCGGCATTTTATCCCGGGTTTGCGGACGAAGAAGAAATCTATTGGGAAATAGATATGGTAAAAATAACAGTAACAGACGGCAGGGAATATACACACAGAGATTATCTGGGCAGTCTGCTGGGACTGGGGATAAAGAGAGAGGTCCTGGGGGATATTCTGATAGAAAAAGATACCGCTTTTGTATTTTGTCTCAGTAGTATTTCCGAATATATAATCCATAATCTTACATCGGTTGCAAGAAGCGGCGTTAAAACGCAGAGACTTGAGATTGATGAGAGCATTATACCGCGAAAAAAGCATGAGGAAATAACAGGGTCGGTACAGGCACCGAGACTTGACAGCGTTACGGCAGTTGT
>JAZOTK010000131.1:0-6650 GCA_045657605.1 Clostridia bacterium | reverse complement strand
AGGTGAAAATAGCACTTGTAGGAGTAAATTCCAAATATGTTCATACGAATCTTGCCATAAGAAAAATAAGAGCATATCTTGCTGAAAAGGGAATATCGGCGGATATTAAAGAATTTTCCGGAAGCGAGGAACCGCACCGCGTATCGGCGGATATTCTGGGAGAGCAATATGATTGCATAGGCTTTTCCTGTTATATATGGAACATAGAATATACGCTGAAATTGGCAGAAATAATAAAAAAAGCAAGACCTGATACCTTGCTTATATTCGGCGGACCGGAAGCGGAGTTTAATGAAAACCGCATTCTATCAAATCCCTTTGTGGACGGAGTAATAAAAGGCGAGGGAGAAAAGGCGTTTGAGGAAATCGCAGCCGGCAGATTTGAGAGAGTTATGACGGGTGAAATGATTTCTATGGAAGAAATGCCTTTTCCGTATAGTGAGGAGGATTTTGAGGATAAGTCAAGGATTTTCTATTATGAAAGCTCAAGAGGTTGTCCTTTCTCCTGCAGCTACTGTCTGTCAGCGGCGGAAAAGAGGGTAAAATACAGAAGTGCCGAAAAAACGCTGAAAGAACTTGAAATATTTGCCCGGCACAATGTAAGGTTGGTAAAATTTATTGACCGTACATTTAACAGCAATTTAAGCCGGAGTAAAGAAATTTTAAGAGGAATACTGAAATTTGATTGCGACACGGAATTTCATACTGAAATTGCGGCGGATACCATAGATGATGAGTTTATAGAAATTTTGTCGGAATTTCCCGAAAACAAACTGAGACTTGAGGCGGGATTGCAAAGCTCTAATCCTGAGACGCTTGCGGCGGTAAACAGAAGATGTAATCTTAAAAAGCTGGCAGAAAATATAAAGAAAATAACAGAAAATACAAAGGTAACTCTACATCTGGATTTAATTGCAGGCCTTCCCGGTGAAGATATAGAAAGTTTTAAAAATTCGTTTAATTTTGCCTACAGCTTAAACCCTCATGAGCTTCAGCTTGGCTTTTTAAAAGTATTGCCGGGAACACCGATAGCAGAGCAGGCGGAAGCATACGGAATAAAAAGCACAAATTACCCGCCGTATGAAATTATCTCAAATAAATACATAAGCTTTGATGAGCTTGCACTGCTCAAGGATACGGAAGCTGTTCTTGATATGTATCATAACAGCGGTATTTTAAAAGAAAGCGAAAGGTTTTTTATTACTGAGACACCATTTGACTTTTATTTTGACCTGGGACGGTTTTTCCGCAGAAACGGGATGCTCGGCGCACCGCATCACCGCACAAAACTTTTTGATTTTATATTTGAATATGCCACCGAAAACGGCATAAAAAATTTCAGAGAACCCCTGGCAAGAGATTATTTGATTTCGTGCAAGGGCGCTCCGCTGCCAAAGTGGGCGGGGGAAAAAGAAAGTGTTATAAAAAAAGAAATTTTAAACGAAATACTTTCGGGAGAAAAATTATCCGTAATTTTACCGGAATTAACAGAGATACCCGCAAGAACAAGGCATAAACATATCAGGGCAGAGCGAGTGTTTGACAGAATATGGCTTATATCATACCCGGATAAAAAAATAGCTGATATAACAGAATATTTTGATTAGTCAAAAGGAAACAATATAAGCACCACTTCTACTAAATATTTTCTGAAGACTGTAATTTTTTAGTAAAAAGGAGTTTTTTAGGAATTTAATGGTATAATAAACTAAAAAAACGGAGTTTTTTAGTATGGAAAATATGAGAAAACGTATGCGTGATTTACGTATTGATATGGATTTGACACAGACAGATGTTGCAAAAGCAACGGGGATAGACCAAAAAACATTATCAAATTATGAAACAGGAAAAACAAATCCTGATAGCTATGCGATTGTAAAATTGGCAGAATTTTTCGGAGTAACAACAGATTATCTTCTTGGATATGAATGTGCGAAGAAGCAAAAAAATAAGCATATTATGCATAAGATAGAGCTGATAGAAAAAGAACTCCGTGAAATAAAAAGTGAACTATGATTAGGATGCCGGAGTAACTATGGGAAACGAAGGACACAGAAAAAGAGTAAAAGACAAGTTCTGCAAAGCGGACATCAAAAATTATTATGCCTATGAAATTATGGAAGCGGTACTTTTTGGTGTGATTCGCAGAAGGGATACAAAACCGATAGCGAAAGAGCTTATAGAGAAATTTGGTAATGTAAGCGGTGTGTTTGATGCGACAAAAAGTGAATTTCTGTCATGCAGGGGAGTGGGAGAAAAATCGTATATATTTCTTAATCTTCTTGGTGACGTATGGCGATACTGCGAGGAAGAAAAGGCAAATCGCCAACGTGTAAGCTCTGTAAGAGAAGCGGGAGTTTTAGCACAAAGCTATCTTAGAGAATGTAAAACACAGAAGCTTTACATAACATTTATTGATTCTTCAAAACGTATTATTAATACAAAAGAGATTGAGGAAACAGAATCTGACAAAAGAATAGCGGAGATGATGCGTTGTGTGGCACAATACGGGAAAAATGCAGATTCGATGCTGATTATGAGTAATCATACAGATGGTAGTCTGATAGCCACTGAAGAAGAAAAAGAGCTGACGGAAAAGATACGTGAGCTTATAGAGATACTAAACATAAAATTGTTTGACCACATTCTGGTAGCAGGTGGGAAATACGTAAGCCTCAGAAAAAGAGGAGACATAGAAATAACTTATGGCGGTGCCTGAAAGGATAATAAATAATACAAAAGGTCTTTCCGAAGAATATGGAAAGACCTCTCTTTTTTATAATATTCTCAACGAATATATTGCAAATACCGATTTTAAGTATGTCACTCATTGCTTGTTATTTTTTCGAGCATTTCATGGGTTTCTTCCCATTGTATCATAAGCTCATCGAGCTTTGATTTGCTTTCGCTGATTTGATTTGTAATTTCGGTAAGCCTGCCGTAATCGGCTGATATTTCAGGATTCTCAAGCTCCTGCTCGAGGATTGCGATTTCGCCTTCAAGCTTTTCTATTTCTCCTTCTGTACGGGCAACAGCGCTTTGTAGTTTTCGGATTGTTGCATCGCGTTCCTTTTTCATACGGTAATCATCAGCGCCGGATGTTTTTTTCTGCGGAACGGTTTCTGTTTTCAGTTTTTCCAGATAGTAATCGTAATTTCCTTCGTAAATTTCAATACCGCTTGGAGTAAGACGGTAAATTTTATCAGCAAGTTTGTTGATAAAATAACGGTCATGGGATATAATGAACATAGTTCCGCTATATCCGGAAAAGGCATTTTCAAGAGCTTCCTTAGATGCTATATCCAGGTGGTTTGTAGGCTCGTCAAGCATAAGAAAATTACTGCCGGACAGCATAAGCTTAAGGAGAGAAACCCTTGCTTTTTCGCCACCGCTGAGCATAGAAATATCTTTAAAAACATCTTCGCCTTTAAACAAAAATGCCGCACAGGCATTTCTTATTTCTGTCTGTGTTTTTTTGGGATATTTATCCCATATCTCGTCGATAACGGTTTTTCTTTCGTCTAAATCACTTTGCGCCTGATCGTAGTATCCGATTTCAACATCACTGCCATGGCGTATTTCTCCGGAAAACGGCTCGTATTCGCCCAATAGAGTTTTAAAGAGCGTTGTTTTTCCGCAACCATTAGTACCTAAAAGGAAAATACGCTCGCCGCGTCTTATATGGATATTAACATCTGAAAAAATGACCCGGTCATCAAATTTCATTTTAAGATTTTCGGCAGTAATAACATCATTTCCGCCGGTTCGGTTGGTAGTAAATTCAAATTTTATACTTTCGGCTTCTTCGGGAGGCGTTTCGAGAGTTTTTTCAAGCCTGTCTATCATTTTCAGCTTGCTTTCGGCAGTTTTTATATTTCGCTCTCTGTTCCATCGTCTTTGCTGCTCGACAATCCCTTCGATACGCTTTATTTCACGCATGGTATTATTATATTTTTTCTCCATTGCATCTATATTTTCGGCGCGCAGGTCGAGGTAGCGTGAATAATTTCCGTTATATGCAGTAAGGCTGCTGCCGTCCATTTCAAAGGTTTTTGAGGTTACTTTATCAAGAAAATAACGGTCATGAGAGATGATAAAAGCGGCGCCGCTGTAATCGGCAAGAAAATCTTCAAGCCAGGTAACGGCATTAATATCCAGATGGTTTGTAGGCTCATCAAGCAGAAGGAGATTACAACCGCCGAGAAGCATTTTGGCAAGCTTCACGCGGGTCATTTCTCCGCCGCTTAAAACGCTGAGAGGTTTGCTGAAATCTTCTTCGGAGAAACCGAGTCCCATTAAAGTGGCGCGGGTACGGCTTTTGTAAATAAACCCACCGTCACGCTCGTATTTTTCCGTCAGTCGGTGTTGCCTTAAGGTAAGCATTTCCATATCGCCACCGCCGATTTCTATTTCAAGATTTATGTCGTCAATCTCAGCTTCTAACTGCATAAGCTCGGAAAACACTTTAAGTGTTTCGCTGTAAACTGAAGCAGTTTCATCTGTAGGCGTATACTGCTCCATATATCCCATTTTAAGCTCTTTGCTTTTATATATTTCTCCGCCGTCATAGGGAAGTTCTCCTGTGAGAATCTTAAACAGCGTTGTTTTACCGGCACCATTTACGCCCACAAGACCGATTTTGCTGTTTTCAGCTATTTCAAATGACACTTTTTCAAAGAGCAGTTCGCTTCCGAAATATTTTGATATATTGCTTACACCAAGTAACATAGTTTTCCTCGCATTACAGTAAATTTTCGTCTATCATATTCTGAAGGGCAACCATTACGCCCGTTCTTCCGCATTCAAATTCAAGGCTTCCCTGCATATATGCAATATATGGCGGTTTTATGGGGGCATCAGCACTGAGCTCGGTAGTAGAGCCTTGTGTAAAAGCACCTGCTGCCATTATAACGGGACAGTCATAACCGGGCATATCCCAGGGCTCCGGAGTAATATAAGAATCTATGGGAGCGCCTTTTTGTATTCCCTGACAAAACGCTATAAGGAGCTTTTCGCTTCCGAATTTAACAGCCTGAATTATATCTCCTCTTGCCGCATCGGGCTCGGGACATACTTCAAATCCCATTTTTTTGAACATACCTCCGCAGTATACGGCGGCTTTCATTGCCTGTGCCGTAATATGAGGAGCCATAAAAAAGCCCTGGAGAATTTCTCTGTTAAAGCCAAAGGAAGGACCTACCTTTTTTCCTTGTCCTATACAGTTCATTTTATATGAGGCAAGCTTTACATATTTTTCTTTTCCGGCAATATATCCGCCGCCACGAGCTATTCCGCCTCCGGGATTTTTTATGAGCGAGCCTGCCATAAGGTCAGCACCTACTGCAGTAGGCTCTTTTTCTTCGGTAAATTCTCCGTAGCAGTTATCAACAATACATACTATATCATTGTTTACGGACTTTACGGTTTTTATGATTTCGCCTATATCCGCTACAGAAAGAGTATCACGCCATTCGTAGCCCTTTGACCGCTGGATAAGAACGGCTTTAACTTTATCTGACATTTTATCCTTTATGGAGGGAAGGTCGGGTCTGCCGTTTTTAAGAGGAACTTCGTCGTATTCAACGCCGAAATCTTTAAGACTTCCCGTACCCGATGAGCCTATTACTCCCTGAAGAGTATCATAAGGCTGTCCTGTTACGGATACAAATAAATCACCGGGACGCAGTACGCCAAACATACACAGCGAAAGTGCATGAGTTCCCGATACTATGCTGTGACGGACAAGTGCATCCTCGCATTCAAATACAGTTGCATAAAGCTCCTCAATAGCATCTCTGCCCATATCATCATAACCGTAGCCGGTGGTTGAGGCGAAATGCGGTTCTCTTATCCTGCATTCGCGGAATGCGGAAAGCACGCGGAGCTGATTATATCTTGCCATTTCATCAATTTTATTAAAATAAGGAGTTATCTCCTCCATAACAGCCTTGTCGGTTTCGGCTACTACAGCACCTATTCCAAAGCTGTTTTTTAATAATTCGGTTGTATTCATAAAATTCACTCCATATAAAAAGGCTGCCGGTCGGAGAAATTTCCGTACCCGGCATCCGTAATTTTTAAATTTCTTCGGCGAACTCTACTCCGCCGTCAGCCAGGGCCTTAGCGCCGCCTTCCATATTATCGAGGCGGAGGATTACAACAGCGCTGTTATCTTTTACGCCGAGGAAGGCATACATATATTCAATAACATAACCGGCATTTTTTACAACTTCAAGAACCGAAGCCAGCCCACCGGGGACGTCGGGAATTTTAACTGCTATTACATCGGTTATCTTAGCGGTATGTCCTGAAGACGAGAGGATTTTTTTGGTTTCATCCGGATTATCAACGATAAATCTCAGAATACCGAAATCGGTTGTATCGGCAATGGAAAGAGCTCTGAGGTTGATACCGTTTTTATTAAGCAAATCAAGAATTGCATGGATTTTGCCGGGTTTGTTTTCTATAAAAACCGAAATCTGTTTTACCATGGTTTTGTCCTCCTTTTTTATATAGCGTAGCCTTTTTCAAAAGCTTCAAGATTAAGCTCAAGGAATTTCGGCGGTACAGTTTCTTTTAGAGATTCTATCCATTTTTCTTTTGCAATACCGCTGTGTTTTGCCAGAAGTCCGATAAGTACGACATTTGCT
>JAZOTK010000130.1:0-5402 GCA_045657605.1 Clostridia bacterium | reverse complement strand
AGAATAAAATAATTTATTTCACAAACGCCGGTTGAAATATCAGTAAGAATTTCATCTTCAATAGGTCCGCCGAATTTATTTATTATATACATTACGGCTACTTTAACCGTAAAATCTTTTTTTATAGCAGCTCCCATAAATTCACCACCAAAGTAAAAAATAAAAAACATAGAGACCGATAAAAACATCTTCCGGATAATACGGACAGATGCGGTACCGGTCCCTGTGAAATCAGTCTGCACTTATTTTAGTTGTTGCTGAAAAAGATTAATTGCAGCCGCTGCAATCGTCACAGTCGCAGTCGTCTCCGCAGCAGTCTTCAATTTCAAATTCGATTTCTTCGCCGCAAACAGGACATTTAAGCTCGTCCTCAGTGTCGAGTAAATCTTCATCAAGATAAATTGTATTACCGCATCTTTCGCAGGTAATCTCAAAATAATCAAGATCATCGTCGCAATCGCAGTCGTCATCGTCGCAATCGCAATCGCAATCATCGCCATCAAAAGCAAAATCTTCTTCAAGAAGTTCTTCAACACGGTCTTCAAGGAGGCTTACTTCTTCAGCAAGTTCATTTATAAGCTCAAGCATAGCACTAAAAAGCTTACCTTCGTTTGTTGAATTGTCAAAACCGAGACCTTCAGCAAGACCATTTATATAAGAAGCTCTTTCTGTTAAGTAAGACATAACAAATCTCCAATCTGATCTTATTTATCAGGCTCTTTCCATATATGTGCCTGTGCGGGTATCAACTCTGATTCTGTCACCCTGGTTTATGAACAGCGGTACATATACTGTAGCACCTGTTTCGAGAGTAGCGGGTTTTGTAGCACCTGTAGCTGTATCACCTCTTACGCCGGGCTCTGTTTCAGTAACTTCAAGCTCAACAAAGTTGGGAGGTTCGATACCGAATACATTACCTTTGAAAGAAAGCACTTTAACAACCATATTTTCTTTCAGGAACGGAAGAGCATCTTCAAGAAGGTCATTGCCGAGAGGCATCTGCTCGTAAGTTTCTGTATCCATAAAATAGTACAGTTCGCCATCGTTGTAAAGATATTCCATATCTTTTCTTTCGATATGTGCCTTGGGCATTTTATCCGTGGGGTTAAAAGTTCTTTCAAGAACAGCGCCGGAAATAACATTCTTAATTTTTGTTCTTACGAACGCTGCACCTTTACCCGGTTTTACATGCTGGAACTGTATTACCTGGAATACGTTTCCGTCCAGTTCAAAAGTTATACCGTTTTTAAAATCTCCTGCTGATATCATATTTTACTCCATTCCGCCGCTATGCTACGGCTTAGTATTTGTTAGTTCTGTCTGCATAAAATTAATGACAGAAAAAGGGTTTCAATCTTATATTATATATTATACACTATTTTTAACAAAATTTCAAGCAAATTTTTCTCAAATAATTATGAGTTCTTTTGTGGAATTTGTCAAATTTTTAATAGAATTCTCCGTTATTATTACTGTATCCTCGATTCTGACACCGAAATTATCGTCAATATATACACCCGGTTCTACTGTAACAATCATTCCGGGTTTGAGAATAGCGGTGCTTTTTGGGGATAAAGTGGGTGCTTCATGGATATCTATCCCCACGCCGTGGCCCAGAGAATGCCCGAAATATTCTGCAAGTCCGAAACTTTGAAGGACCGATCTGGCAAGACCATCAACTTCGCTACAGGTTTTGCCGGCACCGATATTATTTAAAACTTTAAGTTGAGTGTACAGAACGGAATTATATACGGTTTTCTGTTTCTCGGATATTTCGCCGATAGCTACTGTACGGGTCATATCACTGCAGTAACCGTTATAAATACAACCGAAATCCATAACAACCAAATCTCCGTTTTCAAGAGGCTTGGAAGATGCAGTGCCGTGAGGTTTTGCCGAATTTACACCTGAAGCAACGATGGTTTCAAATGATGTGCCTGTGCTGCCGTTTTTCCTCATCTGATACTCAAGCTCGGCGGCAACTTCAATTTCTGTCATACCGGCACGCATAAGCTTTACTGTTGCGGCAAAAGCATCGTCAGCAATCCCTGCAGCGGTACTCATACAGGAAAATTCGCTCTCATCTTTAACTGCACGTAGTGATGTTATCATATCGCCTATTCCCGTAACAGATACGGTTTTGAGAGAATTTTTCATTCCCATATATGCCGCGTGGGAGAGAGCTCGGTCCTCAACGCCGATGTGAGCTATGCGGTGAGCAAATATAAGCTCGCTGAGTACATTGTACACACCGGTTTTAATATCCTTGCAGGTATAGAGAGGAGCCTGCTCTCCTGCCTGCGTGGTGTACCTGAAATCACACAGTATATAAGCGGCATCGGTTGTTATGAACAAATCGCCGCTTGTGCCGGAAAATCCGCTGAGGTAAAAAACATTTTGTCTGCCGGTTATAAGCAAAGCGTCAAGACCGGATTCGGTCATTTTACGTCTGGCTTCGTCAAGTCTGTGAGTAATCATATATTCAAATCCTTTCCATCGGAAGTAATAGGGTTGTTTAATCAATAAGAGCTTTTACGCCCAATACATAGCTGAGCTTTCCAAATCCGGAAATCTGCCCTTTGCATACGGCGGCAAGCACGGATTTGTGGCGGAACTCGTCTCTGGCATGTATGTTTGAAAGATGGACTTCAACTACAGGGGTGGAAATTGCAGATATGGCATCTCGGATTGCATACGAATAATGGGTAAAAGCACCGGCGTTAAGCACGATACCGTCAAAAACGCCGTTTGCTTCGTGAAGCTTATCTATAATACCGCCTTCGTGGTTGGATTGATAAAATTCAAAATCCACATCGGGATATTCGGATTTTATATAATTATTTATCGCATCTAATGTTTCGCTTCCGTAATGAGCAGGCTCGCGCATACCAAGCAAATTCAGGTTAGGGCCGTTGATAACTAATATTTTCATGATGATTTCTCCTCTGTTTCTAAAGGTATAAAAGTATTCCCGTAAAAAGATAAACAATACCGGTAAGCCGGAGAGATTTATGCCATATGGCTCCGTTGCCGGGCAGATACACTTCTAAATATATATTTTATCATAAAAATCTTTATATTGCAATAGTATTCTTCTTTTTTAACAAAAAGTTCATTTTTATACTCAAATATTTTGGAAAAATAAAGTGTATGTAAAAAAATACTTGCATTGTTTGAAAAAATATGATAATATAATATTATGAGAATAATGTAGAATAAAGGTGAAAAGTGTTGAAAAACGAAGAAAGAGAATTGGTCAATATAGCTGCAAATATAAAATTTTTGCGTGATAATGCCCGTATGACGCAGACAAAGCTGGCAGAACTGATTGGGGTCGAAAATTCAACTGTATCAAACTATGAAAATGGATACAGCAGACCCGGAACAGAAAAGCTTGAGCTTTTATCTGAAATATTTGGTGTTTCTGTAGATGAATTGATTAAAAGACGACTTGGAGAGAGCAAGTTCAGTGATGAGGGCTTTGCCTATGAATCACTCGGAACAGAAATTCAGATCCATGAGAATGTTGATGATATAACCGAAAACTATCCTGAAAACCGAATCGGTATGAGAATGGATATGACAGATGTATGCAGCAGCTCGGAAGAACTGTTTGATGCGTTCATAATGTATGATGATTCAATGGCAGGAGCAAACATACGAGAGGGAGATACCGTAATAATAAAAAGGCAGGATTATGCTTCCCCCGAGCAGATAGTGTTGGTGAGCGGTGAAATCGGAACGATTTTGGGTAAATATGCAGGGTCTGAAAACGGAAAGATTGAAATTATTACCGATGGTGAGGGCGACAGTGAAAGAATTATATTTGATGAGGGCAGTATAGTCGGTGTTGCGGTAAAAGCAATAATAAAGTTAAGATAGGGAGAGATAAATATTGCTACGCTGCTCTTTTCGACAGATATTATAATATGAAACGGGTCTTAAATCTGATGATTTAAGACCCGTTCGTTTTAATTGTTTATTTATTTACAGTTATTATAAGTGTTTCGGCAAGAGCTCCCATTGTATAACCCAATGCACCTTTTCTTCCGTCACCGAATATGTAAACTATAATTTCGTTTTCGCCTTCGGAAAGAAGATCAGCGGATATTTTGCCGTCATATATTCTTTTTATTGGCTGACCGTTTATCTGACAGGAATAATAAACTTCTCTGTCGGCGGTTGTTTTGATTTCAAATAAATCAGCACTTTCTGCAGTAATACGGTATTTACCGTCTGCATCTTTTTTTGCAGATGCACCGTTTACGGCTACAGAGGTTACGTCAAGTTTCTTTACTACGTCAAATTTATTGCTTTCGCCTGTACAAACAACTGTGCCGTCGGCTTTACTCTTTACAATAACAGAAACATACAAATCTTCAGCAGGTTCAGCATCCTCTGCAATATATATATTACCGCCTTCGCGGGTAATACCTTTCTTTCCGCCGAAGTTATCGGTATATTCTGCAGTGTAATACTGTGACCAGCCTACACCACCCAGATTTTCGGGAATAATACCACCGGTAGAGGAGATAAAGGATATTCCGAACGGATATTTTGCAACGCCGCCGATAGCGTTGTTGATATATAACTTATCATAAGTGTGCATACTTATTTTAACAGGCTTAAATACTTCTGAATTATCTCCAAGCACTGTTACTTTAATCTCGGCTTTGATTTCGGGATTATCTTTAAGCTGAGCTGTTATAGTAGCTTCGCCGGGGAAAGCCGCCAACATAAGACCGGTTGTTGAAGCAACGGGAGCAACAAAGAGATTATCAACACTCCATTCAACGTTAACAACAGTAGCTGTTTCGGGATATGCTTTTACAGTAAAAGTATATTCTTCATCGGGAAGGAACTCAGTTTTTTCTGCAACAATTTCAATTCTTTCCACAACAGATGCCGCTTCTTCGGCATGGCAGGTTAATCCGAATAAAAGTAAAAATGTCAGTAAAAGGTTTATTGTTTTTTTCATCTCAATTTCTCCTTGTGTAAGTTGTTGATTTCCGGCATAGGTTTGAAGATGCCGTACAACTTAATTTTATCATATAAAAATATCTTTGTCAAGTATATTTTTAAAATACTAAGGCTCTGTGCGAGATAAGTATTGGTAGTATAATAGAAGCTTTTTTAGAATTTTTAGTTCGACAAATTGGAATTTAAAGACTTAAACAATTTCACGACTTATTCTGATGTAATATCCTTCTTGAATTGCTGAAATACTCGCGATAAAGCATACTGCTGTAAAACTATAGTTCGGTTCAATAAATGATAGTGTCAATGGCAAAAGAAACAATAACAACCCTGTGGTTTTGTTCATTATAGTATGCAGAGATATAAACTTTTTCTTACAAATATATCCCCATATAACGTTGCAGATTTTAATAATTGCAATTACA
>JAZOTK010000129.1:0-2371 GCA_045657605.1 Clostridia bacterium | reverse complement strand
GTCGATATGATTACAAAAGCTCTGCAAAAGATAAAAAAATAAAAATTTACTTTTGCTCGGGAGGCTTATGTATGAAAAAAGCACTTATTCCACTTATGATAATGCTGTTTGTATTTACCGGTTGTGATAAAGCGGTTATTCCAAAGCTTGATACCGCCAAACGCATTTATACCACATTTTCGGATATGCAGGGATATGAGGCTGTCATAAAGCTTTCCGTTTTTTCAAATAATACAAATAACACCTACGAGGTAAAACAATTTTATAAATATCCCGATATGATGCGAAGCGAAACCGGCAGTATAACTACTGTTGTAAACGGTGGTAATGTTTCTGTCAGAAACGCGGATGCTACTGCTCCGCTTCTGCTTCAGCAGCTCGGCGATGAAAATGATTATATGTTTTTAAACAGTTTCTTTGCCGCTTATTATAAAAACGAGGAAACTTCAGCAAGGGTCGCCGGTGATACTTCAAACATAGTTACTCTTGAAGTAGAAACCGGGCTTTCCAATCCTTATCGGAAAACTGCCAGACTTACTATAGATGCGGGCAGTATGACCCCATTGTCTATGGAGATTTCCGGCAAAGACGGAAAAACTTATGTCAGAATTGAATACCTCTCGTTTAAAATTACAGATGTCCCCGAAGATTTGTTTACAATCTGATTTATTGAAAGAAGATGACCGAATGATGAAAATACCGAACCGTACATGGGCAGAAATAAATCTTGACGCTCTTGCCCATAATATGCGTGTTACCCGCAGGCTGACCGTCCCTACAGCCAAAGTCCTGGCTGTGGTGAAGGCTGACGGATATGGTCACGGTGCGGTTCATGCCGCAAAAACAGTACTGGAAAACGGTGCTGACTATCTTGCTGTTGCCTGTGTTGACGAGGCAACCGAACTTCGTCACGCCGGCATTGTCGCTCCGATTCTTATTTTAGGATATACCGCTCCTGATAATATGGATGCTGTTGTAAAATATGATATAACGCAGACTGTTTATGATACAGATTATGCCGTAAAGCTCTCTGAGATTGCCGCATGCTGCGGAAAAACAGCAAAAATCCATATCAAACTGGATACCGGTATGAACAGAATAGGATTCCCGGCAGACAGCACCGAAACAATATCAAATATAAAAGCTATAAACAATTTGAAAAATATAGAGATCGAAGGTCTTTTTACACATTTTGCCAAAGCCGACGAGAGTGATGATTCTTATACCCGAATGCAGTTTGAAAAATTCTGCAGTTGCACCGATGCTCTTGAAAAAGAAGGAGTATCAATTCCGCTTAAACATGTATGCAACAGCGCCGGAATTATTAAATTCCCCGATATGCACCTTGATATGGTAAGAGCCGGAATTATGATTTACGGGCTTGAGCCTTCTTCTGAAGTAGATATAAAGAATTTGGATTTGCGTCCCGTGATGTGTATAAAAACTAAGATAATTCGCATACAATATATAAGGAAGGGTCAGAAAATCAGTTACGGCGGGACATTTACCGCACCGGCTGATATGAAAATTGCTACTCTTGCCATCGGCTATGCCGACGGATATCCGCGTCTTCTGTCAAACAAAAGTAAAGTAATAGCAGGCAGAAAATACGCAGATATTGTAGGAAGAATTTGTATGGATCAATGTATGGCAGACGTTACCGGTGTCAATAATATTGATGTAGGCGACGTTGCTGTGGTTATGGGCTGTGATGCCGATAAAGAAGTGTCATGCAAATTTTTGGCAGATACAGTGGGAACAATCGGATACGAAATTGTATGTATGGTAAGCCGACGCATTCCCCGGGTATATGTTGAAAACGGTAAAATCACTGATACTGTAAGCTATATGGTGTAAATTGCATTTGATTTTTACATAAAAATGTTGTATAATATTATTATACCCGCTGTGGATACAACATTATGAAAATCAGGCATAAAGTTATATCATAGCTTATTTATATTACAGTAAAGGGGGGCGTGACGTTTGCCACAGCTCAAAAAGATATTGATCACCCTTCCCGTTTCATTGCTGCTGGAGGTCGACAGCATTGCCGGCGAAAAAAACATCAGCCGAAGTCGGTTGATAAGAGATGCGCTTAAGCTTTATGCAGATGCTGAAATGAAAGCTGAAATGAAGAAAAAAATGATAAAAGGGTATCAGGAGATGGGAGAACTTAATCTTCAGCTCGCCGAAATATGTTTTGAAGCCGATCAACAGCAGCTTGACCGGTATGAGGAAAAATTGGCGGAGTGTGAATAAGCATGATTGTAAAACGAGGTGACATCTATTATGCGGATTTAAGCCCTGTGGTCGGTTCTGAACAGGGCGGTGTCAGACCTGTGCTGATAGTGCAGAACGATGTGGGAAA
>JAZOTK010000128.1:0-6210 GCA_045657605.1 Clostridia bacterium | reverse complement strand
GTTTATTGTCTTCCTAAGACCGCTTGGCCTCCGACTTTGTCAATGCATGAACGGCAACCTCGTGTCCAGAATTAATATACAGCTTCTGTGCTTCAGACAGTTTCATTCTGCCGTAAAACTTTTCACGAACTGCATCCTCAGGCAAATAGCAGCCGGAATTGATATTAAATGTTCCTTTAAGACCATGTTTATTCATAATTTGAATTAATCTGATATCCTGAACAACTCCGTCGTCATAACTCAAGGTTAAAACCTTTATTTTTCCATCTTTTAATCTCATGTTCATTTTTTCTTCCTCTTTTCTATAATTTTATACTCCTTCGACATAATTCTTACTCGTGTCAAGACTGGAACAAAAATTATTCTTCTTTTCCATTATCATCAATCTCTATAAGTCCATCGGGAGTTTCTACCATATCGTGGCGGTTGAGCAAAAATCTTCTTACTGCAAAAAGAATTGCAATGGCTATAACCGTAATCAGGTTTTCCCAGGGTGCGGCATGACCTACTATCAGCTGACGGGCAAGTGCAAATGCCAATACTTCAATAATCGTTTCGGGTGTGTGCTTACAAAGCATTTTTATAAGCTCGGCACCAATAGCAAGTGTAATTGCCTTGTCTAAAACTGCGACAAGTGAATCTATACCGCTTTTAATAAACGAAAGATTAAACATATCTATCACTACCTGCGCAGTCAGAATTACTACTGCAATACCCACAAGAAGTGATATAAAAAGCTCGATAAGATAGCTAATCTCAAACATTTTATCCTGAAGTTTCTTTCTCATTGTAAATTCTCCTTTATATTTTCCGGGCATTCATTTATTTGATGAGGGTATTTAAATCCCTTCATCGCAGAAATGGTGTTCTGCGTATACTTTGCCCTCAGAATCAATTTTAAGTACAGTTCCGCCATTATAAGGTGCTCTGTAATAGCATCCTCTGCCCGTTTTAAGAGCATACATAAGTTTTATTCCTTCATATTCAATACAAGTGGAATTGGTATGGTCATGTCCGCATAGATAAAGTTTTGTAGAACCAAGTTTTTTTATAAGCTCAAACATACCATCATCTATATGGCAGGAACATATACCTTCAAAATTCAACCCGTAGCTCGACTTATAACCTTCGTTCCAGCAAACACCTTGTGTTGATTCTTCAAACGTCAGTTCTTCCGGATTATACGACTTGTTAAACGCCTTTTCATATGCTGTTCTGTAAGCATAAACAGGGATGTGAGAAATTACTGTACTCTCGTTGCATCCTTTCTCTTTAAGGTCAAGAATTGCTTTCTCGTACCATACAAGCTGTTCCGGAATAAGCTTTGCCCAGTCCTTTGCTTCTTCGCCCTTTTCATTTATGAAATCAATTCTGTCGTGAGAATCCATCATAATAACAGCATGAACAGTTTTACCGTCTTCGCAAATTTCGATTACATAGTTACCGTTCCCAAGCTCCTTTGGTCCTTCTTCATAGACAAAATTGCTATACGTCTTATATTCTTCAACATATTTCCGAATCGGTTCTGTACCACCCTGGTTATCGTGATTTCCCCATACAACAGCCCAGGGGATATTATAGGCATTAATCATTCCCGCAAAGTTGGTATACGCCTTATGTGATGCCGCGCTGGAAATATCACCGCTGACCGTAATAAGGTCCGGGTGTGTTTCATTTATAAGCTTACTTACCGTATATTCAAGAATTTTTCTGTTAATATGACCCTCTTCCCATTCTTCTGTTTCAAGCTGTGGGTCAGTGAGGTTGAGTATAACGAAATCTTTATTTTTTTCTTTATTAATTCTTATCATATCTCTATCACCATTAACGCTATTAAAAATTCTTTAGTTTCATTCATCAAATCAGGACTAATTTTTTTATTCAAACACCACGCCGCTTGCGGGATTTACTATATTTATAATCGTTTTACCCGGGTTTATTTTAAGTGTGCTGCCGTCTGCGTGTTTGTATACTGTGTTTCCCTGTCTGCCGCCTTTTTCCCAGGTGATTTCTTCATATACACCGTTTGTTATGTAATAGCCTTTGCCCGAGCCTGTGGTTTTTATATTTCTGCGGGCGGTGCCGTCACCCAGGGCGGTGTCGGTGATAAGCTCTACCAGTATGTTTTTAACGGTCAGCGTTTCGCCGTTTTGCATTACGTGCGGTGCATCGTTTATGGTTTTTTCATAAAGTCCGGTTTCGGGATTATAGTTATAGCCTGTCTCATAGTGATATGAATAATTCATAGTAACCTTATTTGCAACATTTGCGGAAGCGGGGGTATAAAAA
Organism: Clostridia bacterium; assembly: GCA_045657605.1. Classification (GTDB taxonomy): domain Bacteria; phylum Bacillota; class Clostridia; order RUG12999; family RUG12999; genus JAZOTK01. The sequence continues at coordinate 3,921 of JAZOTK010000128.1, read as the reverse complement.
GCATCTGCATACTGAATACCGTTTTTATGTTCGGTTTCAGGCACAAATCCTTTTTTCTCCGCTTTTCCCTTGATATTTGCAATAGAAGTATAGGCGCTGTGCCAGTCGCCTTTGTATTTTTCTTCACGCCAGAAGGTATCCCCGTCCGAGCCTAAAATACCGTTGATTTTCTCGATTTTAAAAGCAGAAATATCCGATGCCGCTTTCGGGCTCCAGCCGAAATGGGTATAGATAGCGTCATTTTCCATTACATAATCTAAAAAATAATGACGGGACGAGCGTACCGGACCGATTTTTGCGGTATCGGCATTTTTATAAAGTGCCATAAAACGGGTAGACCCGCCTTCGACTACCATTTCATATATCAGATACGCTTCATTCAGACCTGCATGGGGACGGGCGTTTTTATCATCATTATCTACCATAACAGCGATGGGGCGTTCGTTTGTATTAATATAGGAATCCAAAAAGATTTCTTCGGGCGACGGAGTAGGCTCCGGCGTTGCCGTAGGTACAGGAGTTTCCGTCACTTTAACGGAATCCGTACCGCACGCTGTAAGAAGCATTGTAAAAACAACAAATAAAACAGCTATTCTTTTTTTCATAAAAATTTCTCCTTTGCGGTTAATTACCGTGTTTTTGGCTGACCGAAGGTCAATTCAGCTATTCATTGCAGGGCACAGCCTTCAGAATGTGCCGCGTTGCGGTTCGCCTAAACCGCCGAACTCTACATTGTCCATAAATTTTGTAAAAATCAACTGTGATTGTTTTTAGCTAAATTTTGCAACAAGTTGCAAAGCTAAATTATTCCGCTTCGCTCCATAGCTAAATAACTCCTTCGGAGTAGCTAAATTAAATTCGCCCTTAGCTGACCGAAGGTCAATTTAGCTACGAAGTAATTTAGCGTGCGTCAGCACATTTAGCTCGCGCCAGCGAATTTAGCTGAATAAATTTAACAAGTTAAATTTATTCTGTCAGCATCCATACCGCCATTTTGCTTTCTTCAGTCCACAGTTTACCTGCTGAAGAATAGTCAACAGCGGTCATATATTCTCCGTTTTTAAGCGGTATTTTCGCTTCTATTATTGTGTCAAAGCCTGCTTTTTTCTCATCGTCTATCACAACGTCTACATATCCGTCATTGCATAAAACATCTATAGGCTCGTCAACGCTGTATCCGAGTCTTGTATCCTGTGCGAGCATTACAGGTCCTCTGCGCAGGGCTATGTGATGTTTCGCCATTTCGTCTTCCTTATCAAAGGTCGGTATCATAATATTTGCACCCCAGATAACTCTGTTCATAAGAATCTGTGAGCCGTAGGAAATCGGATATATCGCTTCGGTTCTCATATCAAATTCTACGGATATTTTATCGCCGTTTTTCCACTCTTTTGCGATTTCGATATATCCGCCCTCTGCCTCAGCCGCTTTACCGTCTACCGCAGTATTTTTACTCCAATGGGGATTTCTGATAAACACTTTAAAGGTTTCGGGTTTTTCAAGTCCTATTTCTATATCCACCTTACCGTATTTCGGATAAGCTGTATCAAACTTAAAGACTATATCCTGTCCCGATTCTGTGCAGGATTTAACTGTTCCGTCAACAAAAAGATTTATTGCAAAGCCGTCCTCACGGGTCATAAGCTGCATTTTCGGGAAAAGACCCATTCCTGCCGCACCTATACAAGCACAGCAACCGTAATAGTGCTTATCGCTCATAACTCGCAGTCCGCCTATTCCCTTACCTCTTGTGTCTGCCGTCAGCGGGCTGTAGCTGTCAAACGGAAGTGCTTCTATCGCCCAATCGGGGTGGTCTCTTATAATCATAGGTTCTATTACATTTTCAGTATTGAAAGAGCCCAGATATCCGTTATAGAATGACTGTTCAAAAGCATCAATATATTTTGAATCTCCTGTCAGACGTGTGAGCTGATACATAAATTTCATAAGAGTTACCGTAACGCAGGTTTCCTGCTGAACGTCTCCGTTATTTGTGTTTGCCTGTCTTACGGTTGAATGGTCAAACAGCTCGTGGGTACAGCCGCACGAACCTATTACCGTGAAATCGGTTTCAAGAATTTTGTTTGCAAAATTTATAACCGCAGTTTTATACCACTCTACTCCCGTAATTCTGTAAAACTCTAAAAGCCCTTCAAAGCACGACATCATTTCATAGGCTTTTGTAACGGGATACTGATACGGATACATATTATCTTCATAAGCGAGTTTGAAAATATTTTCAACATCAAGACCGCCGATGTCTACAATGTACTGTGCAAAATCAAAATATTCCTTTTTGCCTGTTAAATTGTACAGTCTTACAACAGGCTCTAAAATCGAAGACGAATTAAGTCCTCTCCAATGTCTTGTGCAAAGAGTAATTTCTCTTTTACCTTCCTCTCTGCCTACCTTGCTTATAATATAATCAAGCTGACCGCACATAGATGCGATAACTTTTTTCTCAAGAACCTCATCTTCGCATATTTCAAGAAAATACTGCATACCGAGCAGCACATATTTTCTGCCCCACATATCCCAGCCGTCAAACTCGTGGTCTACTGCATATGAACTGATTCTGCCGTTTTCATCTGCCGCCGCAATAATATCTTCTATAGTCTGAGACAGTATTTTATACAACTCAGGGCTTTTTGTGTATGCGTATACCATAGCGGCACCTCGCATCATTTTACCCCAATACTCGCCTCTCCAGCCCGCATCAAAGTCAGCGTCCTCACGGAACTGCTGTACAAATCTCGCCCACAAATCAGCTCTCATAAGCTGATTTTTTGTAACAAACTCAAACGCATCATCCATAAATCCGTTGTATTTGTATGTATTACCACCGTCCGCAAAAAGCTTATCAACCTTAAGCGCAGCTTTTCTTTCTGTATTGTTTCCCATATAAAATCCCTCCGTATAGTAATTTATGTTATATTTTCGCCCTTCGGCGAGGTTGGTTCAACTAAATTTAATCCACCTAATCTATTCTATCATATTTTCTCATTTTTTTCAATACATATAATAAAAAAATATTATTTTATTTATATAATAAACAGCGTAGCAGTAATCTGTACTGCTACGCTGTAAAAAGTTCCTTATTCTTTTACGAAAACTAAAAGTTCCGATGTGAAATCACGCAGGTTATCGAAATATAATCCTACGTTCATAAGATAGCTGCCGCTGTATTTTTTTCCGCTTTTCTTTTCTATGTACTGTGCAGTCTCGTCAAGTCCGCACATACGAACGCAGGTTTTGCCGAGTGCACATCTTACGAATTTTGTGAAATACAGCAGAACTGCTGTGTCCTCATGAACATATTCCCATGCGGTGTTGATACCTTCATACGGGCTTTTCAGACGGTACATATCGCCTTTATGAACAACCTCTCTGATTTCTTTGTATTCCTTTATCTGTGTTTTTACTGTTTCAATTTCTTCTTCAGTCAGCGTGTTCAGGTCAAGCTCGTATCCGAACTGTCCGCCCATAGCTACGTGACCTCTCATTTCGATAGGTGTGGTTCTGCCTATCTGATGATTGGGAACTGCTGAAATATGTGCTCCCATAGTGGATGCCGGCATAACCATACTTGTGCCGTGCTGGATATACAGTCTCTCTACAGCATCTGTATCGTCACTTGTCCAGTATTGTGTATAATAATGAATCATACCTGCATCAAATCTGCCGCCGCCACCGCTGCAGCCTTCAAACAGCACATCGGGGAATGATGTTGTTATCTTTTCCAGGACACCGTAAAGTCCGAGTATATATCTGTGTGGGAATTCCTGCTGTTTTTCGGGCGGAAGTGTTGCCGAACCCATTTCCGTTATAAACCTGTTATAATCCCATTTTACATAAGAAATAGGAGCTGAGCTGAGTACCGAAGAGAGTGATTCAACAATATAATCACATACCTCAGGTCTT